>VSOO01000030.1 GCA_009774895.1 Alistipes sp.
GGCAACGCGGTCTACGACACCGAGAAGTTGCAGAACATGTTCGGCGTGCATCCGGGCGACACCTACGACAAGAAAACCATGCACAAGCGCCTCGGCATCGGCCGCGAGGAGAACCCCGAGGACATGTCGGTGAAGTCGCTCTACCAGAACGAGGGCTACCTCATGTCGCAGATCGACCCCTCGGAGATCATCATCGGCGCCGACTCCATCGACCTGGAGATCAAAATCTTCGAAGGCCGCCCCTTCACGATCAACGAGGTCTCCATCTCGGGCAACAACCGCATCGACGACGAAATCATCCGCCGCGAGCTCTACACGCGTCCGGGCGAGCTCTACAACCGCGCGCTGCTGATGCAGACCATCCGCACGCTCAACGCCATGGGCCACTTCAACGCCGAGTCGATCATGCCCGACATCCGGCCCGTGCCCACGTCGAACGAACTGGTGGACATCGGCTGGCCGCTGGAGGAGACCGCCTCGGACCAGTTCAACATCGCGGGCGGCTGGGGCTCGGGCACCTTCGTGGGATCGGTGGGCATCACGCTCAACAACCTTTCGCTCAAGAACTTCTTCAAGAAAGGCGCATGGCACCCCTACCCCATGGGACAGAACCAGCGGCTCTCGATCTCGGCCCAGACCAACGGCACCTACTACAAGGCGTTCTCGTTCAGCTTCACCGACCCGTGGCTCGGCGGCCGCAAGCCCAACTCGTTCATGCTGTCGGCCCACTACTCGGAGCAGACCGACGCCTATTATCTCTTCCAGAAGAGCTCGGAATACTTCCGCACCTACGGCATCGCCGCGGGTCTGGGCAAACGCCTCACGTGGCCCGACCCCTACTTCTCGCTCTATGCCGAGGCGAGCTACGAACGCTACATGCTCAAGGACTGGGACTACTTCGTGATGAAGAACGGCGCCGCCAACCTGCTTTCGCTCAAGTTCGTATTCAGCCGCAACTCGGTCGATCAGCCCCTCTATCCGCGCCGCGGCTCGGAATTCAGCGCCTCGGTGCAGCTCACCCCGCCCTACTCGCTGTGGGACGGCAAGGATTACAGCAACCGCACGATGAGCGACAACGAGCGTTACAAGTGGATCGAGTTCCACAAGTGGCAGTTCAAGGCGCGCATGTACCAGGCGCTGTCCCGCAACTCGAATCTCGTGCTGATGCTCAGCGCCGAGATGGGTTACCTGGGTAACTACAACCGCCACAAGGAGTCGCCTTTCGAGCGTTTCGAGGTCGGCGGCGACGGCATGTCGGGCTACAACATCTACGGTATCGACATCATCTCGATGCGCGGCTACGAAGACGGCGCCCTCGACCCCACGAGCAACTACTCGCGCGGATACAACAAGTACACGGCCGAGTTGCGCTACCCCGTGATTCTGAAACCCTCCTCGACGATCTACGCACTCGTCTTCCTCGAAGGCGGCAATGCGTTCGACTCGTGGAAATCGTTCTCGCCGTTCAAGATCAAGCGCTCGGCCGGCGTGGGCGTGCGCCTCTTCCTGCCGGTGGTGGGCATGCTCGGCATCGACTGGGGCTACGGCTTCGACCATCCGAACCAGGGCAACACGGGCCGTCGCAGCGGCAGCCAGTTCCACTTCGTGATCGGCCAGCAGTTCTGATGCGCCGGGCGGCCCCGGAGCCCCGCCCGGCGGCGGGACGCCAGGAAACGGCCCGCCCGCGGAGGAGCGGCTGCACGGCGGAACATCCGTACCCCGGAGCGACCGTACTGCGGAGCGACCGTACTGCGGAGCGACCGCCCGGCGGAGAGCGAAAACCCGCTCAAGGCGGCAGAAACGGAGCAGTGTGGCAATAAAATTGGAAATAAATGCGTATTTTTAACCGATAAAACATTCGCAAGCATGAAAAAGATTCTTCTGACCTGCCTGCTGACGCTCACCGCCGCAGGATTCGCATCGGCACAGAACTACATCGTTGTGAACAGCGAAAAGGTATTCAAGTCGCTGAAGGAGTACAACGATGCCCTCGCCTCGCTCGACCGCATGGCCGAACGCTATCAGGAGGAGGTGGACCGCCGTTTCGCGGAGGTGGAGACGCTCTACGAAAACTACATGGCTCAGAAACCGTCGCTCACGGCTTCGGCCCGCAACGCACGCGAGAATGCGATTCTGGCCCGCGAAAAGGAGGTCACGGAGTACCAGCAGCAGATTTTCGGCACCGACGGCACGCTGATGAAGCAGCGCCTCGAACTGATACGCCCCATTCAGGAGCGGGTTTTCGGCGCGATCGAGGCCTACGCCCGGCAGCACGGCGCCGAACTGGTGCTCGACTCGGCCAACAACGCCTCGCTGCTCTTCTGCAATCCGGCCATCGACCGCACGCAGCAGGTCATCGAAGCGCTGAAATAGGTGCGGCGGCCGGTCGCCGCCTCCGCGCGAGAGGAAAAATTACCAATACCAATAAATTTCTATGAAAAAAGCAATGAAACTGACCCTGGCGGGCGCCATGATGCTGGGCGCCACGTCGCTCTTCGCTCAGAAGTTCGGACAGATCGACATGCAGGCCCTCCTGCTCTCGATGCCCGAAACCAAGGAGATGCAGGCGAAAATGGAGGAATTCACGAAAAATCTCCAGGATACCTACGAGACCATGAACGTGGAGTTCAATACCAAGTACCAGGACTACATGAAAAACATGAACACGCTGCCCGAATCGACCCGTCAGATCAAGGAAAAAGAGCTGAACGAGCTGAGCAACCGCCGCGACGAGTTCATCCAGATGGCCCAGCAGGACTCGCAGAAGGAGCAGGCGCGCCTCATGGAGCCGATCATCGCCAAGGCACAGGAAGCCGTGAACCAGGTTTCGAAGTCGGGCGGCTATACCGGCATCTTCCAGACCGGCACCATGGCCTACCTCGACGCCGCCACGGTGACCGACATTCTGCCCGAAGTGCAGCGCTCGCTGGGCATCGACCCCGCGGCTGCCGCAGCCAACTGATCCTGCGCGGAAACCGCGCCGCGAACGCCCGCCCGGTCCGCCGGTGCGGGCGTCGTGCGTTATTCCGAAACGCCGCAGTGTTGTTCGAAAAGACTCGACTTATCGAACAATGCGAACCGTTTTTCCATAGTTTTTCTATATTTGCGCTCATCCGAAAAAAGAAAAAACATGGAAAATACACATAACGCCGCCATCCCCTGTTTCTCCATCTCCGCACTGACGGACCTCGCCCGCACGCCCGACACCGCGCCCCGGCTCTTCTCGCAGGAGCTCATCGCCCGGTGCGATTCCGAGGAGCAGTGGTTTCGTTTTCCGTGCCGCATCGACGCCTTCATCGTCTCGCTCTGCACCCGGGGCGAAAGCTGCGCGCGCATCAACCTGTCCGAATGCGACCTCCATCCCGGATCGCTGCTCGTGTGCGGCCCGAAGGTCATCCTCGAAAGAGAGACGCAGGTGCCCGCACGCCACGACATACTGATCGTCTCGCCCGCACTGCTGAGCAGGGTCCGCATCGACATCCGCAACACCATTCCGCAATTCATCCGCATGGGCGGCTCCTCCCCCGCACTCCGGCTCACCGAGGGCGAATGCGCGTCCCTGCACGCGCTGATCGCCATGATCGAGGCCGAAACCCGCACGACCGAAGAGACGACGTTCACCACGGAGACGATCTACGCCCTGCTCTCGGCCGCAATCCACAAGACGTGCGACATCATGGCCCGCCACACGGAGCACGCCGCAGCGCCCGACAAGGAGAAGGAGGGGCCGCACAACCGGGCCGAGGAGTACTTCCGGCAGTTCATGCAGCTGCTCGGCGAGCACTACACACGCGAGCGCAGCGTGGGTTTCTACGCCCGGCAGATGTGCATCACGCCCAAGTACCTGACCACGCTAATCAAACGCGTGAGCGGCAAATCCGTGTCGGAATGGATCGACAGCTACGTGATTCTGGAGGCGAAAACCCTGCTCAAGTATTCGAGCAAGAGCATCCAGGAGATCGCCTACTACCTCAACTTCCCGAACCAGTCGTTCTTCGGCAGCTACTTCAAACGCATCGCCGGCATGTCGCCCACGCAGTACAAGGCACAGTAGTCCGCCCAGGGCAGAGAGGAGGCAGGCGGAGTGCGGACAGACAGACGGGCAGACGGGCAGACGGGCAGACGGGCAGGATGCAGGCGGATAAGCGGTGAGGCGCCCCTGCGACGTCCGTCCGAATGCAACCCGTGCCGGCCGAAGCCTGAGAACATGTTCCGGCCGCAGCCTGCGAACGCGTTCCGGCAACATCCGCCGCCGCACACGGCCCGACTCGAACGACATCAGGCAACACACCTTGCAGGGAGCGAAGACCTTGCGATAGGGACGTCCCCCGGAATCCCTTTCAGACAGAGAGGATTCCGGGGGACGGTCGCAAAAAACCGCACCGGCCGCCCCCGACGCAACACCGCGGATGCCATCCGCCGCAACCGGCCCGCAGGGGATCAGGAGCGTGGGGCCGCCTCGCGGAAGATATTGAAACGCGCCAGCAGCGTATTGCGGCGGTCGAGCAGGGCGAATTCCAACAGCAGCAGCAGCAGGGCAGCCCACACCAGCGGACGGTAGCGCTCGTCGAACTCCTCGAACCGCACGGTCGCGAGCTCCGTGCGCTCCATCTCCCCGATGCCGGCCACGATCTCCTCCAGTCCGATCGACTGCTTCGTGGCCCGCACGTAGACGCCCCCCGTGCGTTCGGCGATGCGGCGCAGTCCCTCCTCGTCGAGCTTCGAGACAACCATGTCGCCCTTCTCGTCGCGGATGAACTCGCCGCCGATGCGGATCGGCGCACCCTCCGGCGTACCGATGCCGATGGTATGGATGCGAATACCCTGCTCCGCGGCCCGCGCGGCAGCGGCAAGGGCGTCGTCTTCATGGTTCTCGCCGTCGGTGATGAGCACGATGGCGCGGCTGCGCTTGTTGTCGTCCGACGCCTCGGAGAAGGAGAGCAGCGCCTGCGACAGCGCCCGGCCCACGGCCGTACCCTGCACCGACACCAGCGAGGGGTCGATGCGGCGTGCGAAAGCCCGCGCCATGCGGTAATCCGACGTCACGGGCAGCTGCACGCGGGGTTCGCCCGCGAAGACCACCAGACCGATGCGCTCCTGGCCGAGCCCTTCGACGAGGCGGTCGATGGCATACTTCGTACGCTCCAGACGGCTGGGCTCGAAATCCTCGGCCAGCATCGAGTTCGAGACATCGACCACCAGCATCAGCTCCACGCCTTCGGCTTTCTGCTCGCGGAGTTTCGAGCCGGCCTGCGGACGCGCGGCGGCGAGCGCCAGCAGCCCCACGGCACCGACGAAGAGCAGGAATTTGAGCCGCAAGCGCCCCGGAGCCGTTTCGGGCGCGAGGTCGCCCAGCAATGCGGGCGCGGCGAAACGCGCCATGCGGCGCCGTCGGAGCCGCAGCGAAAGCCAGCCCAGCGCCACGAGCGCCGGCACGGCCGCAAGCAGCCACAGGAAGTGCGGATTGGCGAATCGGAACATGATTTACGGAATTTTTCGGAAAACGAAATGCGACAGCAGGAACTCCGCCGCGAGCAGCACGAGGGCGGCCAGCACCCACCGCACGAACTCCTCGTGGTAGAGGGTGAACTCGGAAATTTCCACCTCGCTCTTTTCGAGGCGGTCGATCTCCTCGTAGATGGCCTCAAGCTTCGCCTTGTCCGTGGCGCGGAAGTAGCGGCCCCCCGTGGCCTCGGCCATCTCGCGCAGGGTCTTCTCGTCGATCTTCACCTCGGCCATGCGGTAGGAGACCTGACCGAACATATCGACGAAGGGATAGGGCGCCTTGCCCTGCGTGCCCACCCCGATGGTGTAGACCCGGATTCCCTGGGCCTCGGCGATGCCGGCCGCCGTGAGCGGCGCGATCTGCCCGGCGTTGTTCTCGCCGTCGGTGAGCAGGATGACCACCTTCGACTTCGCGTCGCTCTCGCGCAGGCGGTTGATCGCCGTCGCCAGGCCGTTGCCGATGGCCGTGCCGTCCTCGACCAGACCGCTGCGCACACGGCCCAGCAGGGTTTGCAGCGTCCCCTTGTCGGTGGTGAGGGGGCTCTGGGTGTAGGCTTCGCCCGCGAAAACCACCAGGCCGATGCGGTCGCCGACGCGATCGGCCACGAACGAGGCGGCCACCTCCTTGGCCGCCGTGATGCGGTCGGGCCGGAAGTCGCGGGCCAGCATCGAGCCCGACACGTCGATGGCCAGTACGATGTCGATGCCCTCGGCATTCGTGCGGCTGTCGTACTCAACCGTGCGGGGGCGGGCCAGCGCCACGACGAGCAGCGCCACGGCACCGCAGCGCAGCACGAAAGGCAGATGGCGGCCGTAGTAGCGCCACGTGCGCGGCGCTCCGGCCACGCCCGCGACGGAGGATATGCGAATGGCCGCCCCGCCCCGCAGCTGACGATAGACGTACCATGCCGTCATCGGCAGCAACAGCAGCAGGAGCCAAAGCAAATGGGGTGATGCGAATTCCATGATCGTAAGTTTTTACCAGTTCCTGTGTCCGCGCACGACCGTGCCCTCGCGCTCGCGGAGTTTCTCCTGCGTGCGGTCCTCCTGCGCCTGGATGGCGTCGAGCATGCGTTCCTGCTCCTCCTCCGAGATTCCCGGGCGGGCAGCGCCCTGCGCCCCGTCGCGACGTCCGTCGTCCGGCCCGTCCTCCTCGCCCGGACGCTCCTGTCCGTCGCCGTCGTTTCGCTCCTCCTGCTCCGGGCCTTCGGCGCCTTTCTGTCCGTCACCGTCGTCCGGGCGTTCGCCGCCCTCCTGCGGGTCGCCGCCGGACTGCTGCGACGCACCGTCCCCCGACTGCTCTCCGGAGTCCGAGTCGTCGTTCCGCTCCTGTTGCTGCTGCTCCTGCTGTTCGAGCAGGCGCTTGGTATAGGCGTAGTTGTACTTCGCCTCTGCATCCGCAGGATTCAGACGCAGCGACTGCTTGTAGCTTTCGAGCGCCTCGCGGTATTTCTCCTGACGGAACTGCGCATCGCCCAGGTTGAAGAACGCCTCGGCCCGCTCGTCATCGCTGCGCAGCGTGTCGGCCGCCGCAGCCCTCATGGCCTGCTCGGCGCCGTCGTAGCGCCCGGCCCGGTAGAGGGCGTTGCCCAGGTCGTAGCGCGCCTCGAAGCACTCAGGCGCCGCTTCGAGCGCCCGCTCATACTGCCCGACAGCCTCCTCGAAACGTTCGTGCGCATAGTGGCGGTTGCCCCGCCGCACGCTGCGCCGCTCGGGCATCCGTTGTGCCGCCGCCTCGGACACAGCGGCCAGGCACACCATTACGATCAATAACTTACGCATGATTTCCGTCGATTTCGGGATCCCCGGCATCCTCCTCCGCGACACGCTTGGTCTCCTCCACGAAATAGTAAATTTTCAGATAGTCGGCCTCGTTGCGCTCCCCGTCGGGCACCGCCTTGGCGAACTTCACCAGGTCGGCGTCGCGCAGCACTTCGGCCAGGTCCGTCGCGCTCTTCGGCGGCACGAGCTCCCCGCGGCGCAGCAGCGTCAGAATCTCGTCCGAGGTCATCTCCATCGCGCCGATGCCGAAGCGCGCGGCGATGTAGGTGCGCACGATGTCCGAAAGCCCCGAGTAGTACAGCTTGTGCTGGTTGTTCTGCCACAGCTTGCGGTGGTGCAGCGCTTCGAGCGCCCGGATCGCCGCCACGTGGGGCGGCACGGGGGGCGCCGGACGGAAAAGCGTGCGGACCGAGCGCCCCGAGCGGGACAGGAGCCGCAGCACGACCCACGCGACCGCCGCAAGCAGCACGAGGGCCGCCGCACCCCACACGAGGTAGCCGCGGATCTCGGCCAGGCGGAACGGGAGGTGTTTCTGAGGCTTCACGTCGTAGATCGACCGCGACGCGGAGTCGATCGCGAAGGTGGCCACGTGCAGGAAAAGCGAGTCGTCGCTCCGCAACGTATCCACGACGTTCTTGTCGGCATAGAGCACCCGGGCGCGGCCCAGTGCGAAGTCTCCCTCCTCGAAAGCCGCGAGCACGTAGCGCTTGCGCAGCCGCACGAGGCGTCCGCGGCGCTCCAGCGTATCGACCGGAAGGCTCTCGACCAGCTCGATGCCGTCGCTGCCGTCGCCCGAGAATTCGGGGAAGACCACGGTCTGCACCTGGTCCTTCTCCACCTCGATCGACAGACAGAAGCGGTCGCCGATGCCGATGCTGTCGGGCGCGACCCGTGCGCCGACCGCGGGGGGGCGCACTGCGGCCGCGGCACCTAATGCGGCACCCGTTGCGGCGAGCAGCGCCGCGAGCCAGATAAAGCGTTTCATCGTCGTTTGAAAAGTTTCATGAGTTCCACCACATAATCGCCGTCGGTGGCCACCGAGGCCGTGTCGATGCGGTGCTGCGACAGCAGGCGCACGATCCGCTCCGAACGGCTGCGCCACGCCTCGGCGTAGTGCGCACGCACGGCGCGCGAGGAGGTATCGACCCACACCCGGCGGCCGCTCTCGGCGTCCTGCAACTCCACGATGCCCGCATCGGGCAGCTCCGCCTCGCGCGGATCGGTGACCCGCACCGCCACCAGGTCGTGACGCCCCGAGGCGATCTTCAGCGCATGGTCGAACGCCTCGCGGTCCGCGTCGGGCTCCAGGAAGTCCGACAGCAGGAAGGTCGTGCAGCGTTTCTTATTGACGTTGGTGAGGAACCGCAGCGGCTCCGAGAGCTTCGTGCCCTGCGATGCGGGGCGGAAGCCCACCAGCTCGCGGATGATCGCGAGGATGTGGCTGCGGCCCTTCTTCGGCGGTATGAACTTCTCCACCCGGTCCGAGAAGAAGATGCACCCCACCTTGTCGTTGTTCTGCGCGGCGGAGAAGGCCAGCACGGCGGCGATCTCGGTCATGACGTTCTTCTTCAGCCGTGCGACCGATCCGAACATGCGCGATCCCGACACATCCACCGCGAGCATCATCGTCAGCTCGCGCTCCTCCTCGTAGACCTTCACGTGGGGTTTCGACGACCGCGCCGTGACGTTCCAGTCGATGTCGCGCACGTCGTCGCCCGCGCGGTACTCGCGCACCTCGGAAAACGACATGCCCCGGCCGCGGAACGCCGTATGGTACTGGCCGGCGAAGATCTCGTTCGAAAGACCGCGCGTCTTGATCTCGATCTTCCGGACCCGCCGCAGAATATCGTTCTCGCTCTCCTGCATGCTCAGGGAACGATTACGTTGTTCAGGATGTCGGTCACGATCTGCTCCGAGGTGATGTTCTCGGCTTCGGCCTCGTAGGTGAGTCCGATGCGGTGGCGGAGCACGTCGTGGCACACGGCACGCACGTCCTCCGGGATGACGTAGCCGCGGCGCCGGATGAAAGCGTAGGCCCGGGCGGCCTTGGCCAGCGCGATCGACGCACGGGGCGAGCCGCCGTAGGCGATGAGCGGCTGGAGCCGCTGGAGGTTGTATTCCGCAGGTTCGCGCGTGGCGAAGATGATGTCGATGATGTACTTCTCGATCTTCTCGTCCATGTACACGTCCTCCACCACGCGGCGCGCCTTCACGATCTCGTCGGGCGTGACGACGCGGTTCACTTCGGGCATGCCGGCGCCCGAGAGGTTCATGCGCACGATGTCGCGCTCCTCCTGCTTCTGGGGGTAGGTGATGCGCACCTTCAGCATGAAGCGATCGACCTGCGCCTCGGGCAGCGGATAGGTACCCTCCTGCTCAAGGGGGTTTTGCGTGGCGAGCACCAGGAAAGGCTGCGGCAGCGGATAGGTGCTGTCGCCGATGGTCACCTGACGCTCCTGCATGGCTTCGAGCAGCGCCGACTGCACCTTGGCCGGCGAACGGTTGATCTCGTCGGCCAGCACGAAGTTGGCGAATACGGGGCCCTTCTTCACGACGAACTCCTCGCTCTTCTGCGAGTAGATCAGCGTACCCACCAGGTCGGCGGGCAGCAGGTCGGGCGTGAACTGTATGCGCGAGAACCCGGCATCGACGGCTTTGGCCAGCGTGGTGATGGCCAGCGTCTTGGCCAGACCCGGCACACCCTCCAGCAGGATGTGTCCGTTCGACAGGAGACCGATCAGCAGGCTGTCCACCAAATGGCTCTGCCCCACGATGACCTTGCCCATCTCCGCACGGAGCGTATCGACGAAGAGGCTTTCGCGCTCGATGCGTTCGTTGAGTTCCTTGATGTTGATGACTTCGCTCATGTTCGATATGTATGATTTATTTTCTGTCGGTTGTCAAACGTCCGTAACACAAAGATATTGCAAAAATACGGATTTTTTACGCTTCCGGCGCTTTTTCCGCCGGGCGCCGCAGCTTCCGGCGGGCACCGGATACGGCACCTATATTATATAGCAAGACGACAAAACCGTCCCGCATGCGCATGCACGGGGACGGAACACGAGCTATGTCCGGGGAAAAAGCGGGCCGCTACGCGCGGTCCGGATCGTCGTACGTCGCCACGACATCGGCGGCCATGTCCGCCGGCGCCGCCTCCGTGCCGCGGTAGTCGCGCGACGGCATCCTGCGCTCCAACGGCACACCGCCGGAAAAGAGCCAGTTGAGGTCCATGTCGGAGCACCGGTCGATCACTCGCTGGAAGTTGATCGTGTTGCGGCTGTACCAGTTGGAGACGACTTGAGGCGACACCCCCAGAAACTCGGCCAGTTCGACATTGCTTCTGAGGCTGTAGTGCGACTTGATCTTGTCCAAAATAACGGTTGCACCGACCATAAATCAAAAAAATCAGTTAAACAATTTGTTTATTCCACTAAATGTTTATATATTTGCATAAACATAAAGTTTATTAAGCAAAAATATGCAAAATTTTTCATTATGACAGCACAAAACCACGAGAAAAGATTAAAAGAGATAAATAAAGGGCTCAAAAGAGGCGACAAACGCCGAATTGCCGAACGTGCGGAGGTCAGTTGGGTATGGGTTTCGTACGTATTGGCCGGGCGCGGCACGAGCGAGCGCATACTCCAGATCGCCGAAAATATGATCCGTGAAAACTCGCTTCATGAGGAGATCGGCGCGCAATGCGAGGAGATACAACCATGCGAAGTCACGGAACAGCCCTAATCGAATCGGCGAAACATGCCGGAGCGGGGCCGCAGAGCGGTGCGACCGGCCTCCGTCGTATGGCAGTACGACGACGAAACAGGGCTCCGGCACGCAAATCCCACTTTCGGGACTTTTTGTTGCATTGGCTGCGACTGATTGTTTCATACAGAGGTCATTAAATGATATTTTATTGAAAATCAACAAAATAACTTGCATATAAGAATGATTTTTATTAGCTTTGAATATTCGGGGACAGGAAATAACTCCGTTTCGGAAGGCGCCATCCGGAATTTCCCGATCGTTCAACCTAATTAACATCGAACTGCTATGAAAAAGTTTTTACACTGGCTATTCTTCATCGCGATAGCGATCAGTGTCTCGTGCACGACCGAACGGGACGACGAACGCCCAACCCCGATCCCCAGGAAGCGTCCGGGCACAAAGTGTCGGCCGAAGCGGCTCTGGCGAATCTGAACGCCCTGCTGCCCCAGCTGGACGGCGCCACGCGTGCCGGCGGACGCAGCGTCGCCGAACTGCGCACGGTGCATGCAGCGCAGCTGCTGCCCGAAACCCGCGGCGAGGCGGCTGTGCCCAACCTGGAAGAGCTGGTTTACATCGCCAACTTCTCGGACGGTGAGGGTTATGCGGTGCTTGCTGCCGACGACCGTCTTCCCGGCATTCTGGCCATCGTGGACGAGGGAAGCCTCTCGCCCGCACAGCTGGTCGAGACGGCCCGCGGCGAATACGACGATCCCTCGAAAGCTCCGGTAGCGCCCGGCGTGGTGCAGTACC
>VSOO01000031.1 GCA_009774895.1 Alistipes sp.
GGGCTGCTGCCCGAGGAGCTGCGCGAGCCGGACACCGACGTGCTCAACGGCATCGCGTGGGACGAAGCCACGGGCCGCATCTTCGTGACGGGCAAGCGGTGGTGCCGCATTTACGAAATCGAAACAGTGAAGAAATGAACGATCTGATCCAAGCGCTCGGGCAGCGCATCCTGCTGCTCGACGGCGGCTTCGGCACGATGGTCCAGCAGTACGGCTTCGGCGAGGAGGAGTACCGCGGCGAACGCTTCGCCGCATGGCCCGGGCGGCTCGCGGGCTGCAACGACCTGCTGAGCCTCACGCAGCCCGAAGCCGTGGAGCGCATCCACGCCGCCTACCTCGAAGCCGGGGCCGACATCGTGACCACCGACAGCTTCAACGCCAACGCCCTCTCGCTGGCCGAATACGGCCTGGAGGAGCACGTCTACGAGATATGCCGCGCAGCCGCGGCCGTAGCCCGCGGCGCAGCCGACGCCTTCACGGCGCGCACGCCCCTCAAGCCCCGCTTCGTCGGAGGCTCGATGGGTCCCACGAGCCACACGCTCTCGCTCTCGTCCGACGTCGATTCGCCCGCGGCGCGCGACGTCGCGTTCGACGCCATGGCCCGCGCCTACCGCGAGCAGGCCCGCGGCCTGCTGGACGGCGGCGTCGATCTGCTGCTGCTCGAAACCTTCTTCGACGCCCTCAACGCCAAGGCGGCGATCTACGCCGTCGAGGAGCTCTTCGCCGAGCGGGGCGCACGCGTTCCGGTCATCGTGTCGGGCACGCTCACCGAGTCGGGCCGCACGCTCGCGGGACAGACCGTGGAGGCCTTCTACGCCTCGGTGGCCCACGCCGAGCCCCTGGCCGTGAGCCTCAACTGCTCGTTCGGCGCCCGGGCCCTGCTGCCCTACCTCGAACGGCTCGCGGCCGTGGCCGAAACGCGCGTGGCGGTCTACCCCAACGCCGGACTGCCGAACGTGATGGGCGGATACGACGAGACGCCCGCCATGTTCGCCGCAGATGTCGAGGAGTACATGCGGCGCGGTCTGGTGAACATCGCGGGCGGCTGCTGCGGCACCACGCCCGACCACATCCGCGAGCTGGCGAAGATCGCAGGCCGCTATGCCCCGCGCCCGCTGCCCGCACCCCGCCGCACGACCGTGCTGAGCGGCCTGGAACCGCTGCGCGTGGTTCCCGAGGCCAACTTCATCAACATCGGCGAGCGCACCAACGTCGCCGGCTCGGCCAAATTCGCCGGGCTGATTCGCGCGGGCGCCTACGAGGAGGCGCTCTCGGTGGCCCGCGCCCAGGTCGAAGCCGGCGCCCAGGCCATCGACGTGTGCATGGACGACGGGCTGATCGACGGGCCCGAGGCGATGCGCACCTTCCTGCGCATGGTATCGGCCGAACCCGAGATCGCCCGCGTGCCCGTGATGATCGACTCCTCGGACTGGGAGGTGATCGAGGCGGGACTGCAATGCATGCAGGGCAAATGCCTGGTCAATTCGCTCTCGCTCAAGGAGGGCGAGGCGGAGTTCCTGCGCCGTGCGGCCCTCGTGCGCCGCTACGGCGCCGCGGCGGTGGTCATGCTTTTCGACGAGCAGGGCCAGGCCGACACCTACGCCCGCAAGATCGCCGTGGCGCAGCGGGCCTACGACCTGCTGACGGGCAGCGGATTTCCGGCGGAGGACATCGTCTTCGACCCCAACATCCTGGCCATCGCCACCGGCATGGAGGCGCACGACGCCTACGCCCGCGACTACATCGAGGCCGTGCGGTGGATCCGCGCCAACCTGCCCCACGCCAAGGTCACGGGCGGCGTGTCGAACCTCTCGTTCGCGTTCCGGGGCAACAATGCCGTGCGCGAGGCCCTGCACTCGGCGTTCCTCTGCCACGCGATCGCCGCGGGCATGGACCTGGGCATCGTCAATACGCAGCTGCTGAAGGTATACAGCGACATAGAACCCGAACTGCTGGAGCGCGCGGAGGATGCGATCCTCTGCCGCCGGCCCGACGCCGCGGAGCGGCTGGCCGACTACGCGCAGCAGGTGCGCGCCGCCAGGGACGAACGCACCGCGGCGCCGGACGCCTGGCGCGAGGGCACGCTCGCCGAGCGCTTCGACCACGCCCTGCTGCGGGGCGTGGCGGACTATGCCGAGGAGGACGCGCTGGAGGGCTGCCGCACCCTCGGGTCGCCCATGCGGGTGATCGACACCCTGCTGATGCCCGCCATGGAGCGGGTGGGCGAACTCTTCGGTGCAGGCAAGATGTTCCTGCCCCAGGTGGTGAAGAGCGCCCGTGTGATGAAACGCGCCGTGGCGGCGCTCACGCCCTACATCGAGGGCGGGGATGCGGAGCGTCCGCGTGGGGGCCGCGTGCTGATCGCCACCGTGAAAGGCGACGTGCACGACATCGGCAAGAACATCGTGGCGGTGGTCATGGCGTGCAACGGCTACGAAATCCGCGACCTCGGCGTCATGGTCGAGGCCGGCCGCATCGCCGACGAAGCCGCGGCATGGGGCGCCGACGCCATCTGCCTGAGCGGTCTGATCACCCCCTCGCTCGACGAGATGATCCGCGTGTGCGAGGAGCTGGAGCGGCGCGGCATGCGCACGCCGGTGGTCATCGGGGGCGCCACCACGTCGGACATGCACACGGCGGTGAAGATCGCCCCCGCATACTCGGGCCCCGTGGTCCGCTCGGAGAACGCCAGCCGCAACAACGCCATCCTGGCGCGGCTGCTCGGCCCCGACCGCGACCGCTACGTCGCCGAGGTGCGCGAAGCGCAGGAGGCGCTGCGCGAGGAGTACCGACGCACGGAACAGGCGCGGCGCCTGGTGCCCGTCGTAGAGGTGCGGCGCGAGAAACGCCGGCCCGCGGCGCCTGCGCCCCGCCCCGCGCACACGGGGCGTCTGGTATTCCCCGACTTCGACGCGGCGGACGTCGTACCGCTGATCGACTGGAACTTCTTCTTCCCGGCCTGGGGCCTCAAGGGCCGCTGGCCCGAGTTGCTCGACCACCCCGAAAAGGGCCCCGAGGCCCGCAAGCTCCACGACGACGCGCAGGCGCTCCTGCGGCGCATCGCCGACGAACGGCTGCTGAAGCTCCAGGCCGTGGTGGGCATCTTCCCCGCGCGGAGCGAGGGCGACGACCTATATATTACGGACACGCGGGGCCGCGAGCGCCGGCTGCCCATGCTGCGCAACCAGACGCGCGACGAGGAGCACCTCTCGCTCGCCGACTTCATCGCGCCCCAGGGCGACCACATCGCGCTCTTCGCCGCCACGGCGGGCATCGGACTCCGCGAGCTGACCGAAAAGTTCCGCGCCGAGGGCGACGACTACGGGGCCATACTGTCCAAGCTGCTGGCCGACCGCCTCACGGAGGCGTTCGCCGAAACGCTGCACGCTTTCGTGCGGCGCGAAATGTGGGGCTACGAGACGGGGCCCGCGCCCACGCCCGAGCAGATCGTGCGGGGCGAATACCGCGGCCGCCGCATGGCCTTCGGCTACCCCGCGACGCCCGACCACTCGCTCAAGCGCGACGTCTTCGACCTGCTGGCCGTGGAGATGACCACGGGCATGAAGCTCACCGAGAACTACATGATCGACCCCGGCGAGGCGCTGTGCGGCCTGATGCTCCACGACGCACGCTACTTCGGCGTGGGCGCGATCGACACCAAGCAGCTGCTCGACTACGCCCGCCGGCGCGGCATGACGCCCGAGGAGGTGCGGAAACTGATTCCGAACAACGCATGAACGTCGTAGAACTCATACGCCGCGCCGCGGCGCACGGCACCACGCGCTTCGCGTTCGAGCTGCTGCCCCCGCTCAAGGGCGACAGCAAACGCAGCGTCTACGACGCCATCGACCCGCTGACGGACTTCGATCCGGCCTACATCAACGTGACCTACCACCGCGAGAGCCTCAAGCGCACGAAGCTGCCCGACGGCACGTTCGAGGAGCACGTCGTGCGGCGCCGTCCGGGCACGGTGGGCATCTCGGCCGCGATCCAGAAAAAATACGGCATCGAGACCGTGCACCACCTGATCTGCGGCGGACTGTCGAAATACGACATCGAGGACGCGCTGATCGACATGGACTTCCTGGGGTTGCACAACGTGCTGGCGCTGAGGGGAGACAAGCGCAGGAACGAACCCCGCTTCGCACCCCACCCCCAGGGACACGCCCACGCCGCGGAACTCGTGCGCCAGATCGCCGACATGAACCGCGGCCGCTTCGTGGACGGCGAGGCGGAGGTGTGCCACCGCACGCACTTCTCGATCGGCGTGGCGGGCTATCCCGAGACGCACGGCGAGGCCGCGAGCCCCGAGGAGGACCTGTGGCACCTGCGCGAGAAGGTCGAGGCCGGCGCCGAATACGTCGTCACGCAGATGTTCTTCGACAACGCCCGCTACTTCGACTTCGTGCGCCGCTGCCGCGCGGCCGGCATCGACGTGCCGATCATCCCGGGCCTCAAGCCCCTGGCCACGCCGCAGCACCTCACGGTGCTGCCCGAGGTCTTCGGCGTGCACATCCCCGAGGCGCTGCGCCGCGAGGCCGAAGCCCGGCCCGACGCCGTGCGCGAGGTGGGCATCGAGTGGGCCGCAGCCCAGGCCCGAGAGCTGAAAGCCGCGGGCGTGCCGGTCATTCACTTCTACACGATGGGGCGCACCGACAACATCCGCCGCATCGCACAATCGGTCTTCTGATGGAAACACCCGCAACACCCCTCGACCCCGTGGCATTCCGCCGCCATCTGCACCGCAATCCGGAGCTCTCGTTCCGCGAAGAGGCCACCGCCGCGTTCATCGGCGAACAGCTGACGCGCGCCGGCATCGCCCACCGCCGCACTGCCGCCACGGGCGTGCTGGCCGCGATCGAGGGCCGCGGCGACCTGCGGCGCGCCGTGGTGCTGCGCGCCGACATCGACGCGCTGCCCATCGACGAGCGGGCCGACGTGGCGTGGCGGTCGCAGCATCCGGGCGTCATGCACGCCTGCGGCCACGACATGCACGCCGCCGTGCTCTACGGCGTGCTGCTGCGCCTGCAACGCAGCCGCGACTTCGAGGGCACGGTCTTCGGGCTCTTCCAGCCCGGCGAGGAGTGCAACCCGGGCGGAGCGTCGCTCGTGCTCGCGGAGGATCCCTTCGCCGGATACGACGTGCGGGCCGTCGTGGGCGAGCACGTGGAGCCGACGCTGGAGGTCGGCACCCTGGGGTTCCGCGCCGGCAAGTACATGGCGGCCAACGACGAGCTCCGCTTCCGCATCCGGGGCCGCGGGGGCCACGGCGCCCTGCGCGCGGAGCTCCGCGACCCGGTGGCGGCCGCGGCGGAGCTGGTCGGGGCGCTCCTGGCGCTGAACGACCCCGAGTGCGTGCTCTCGATCGGGCGCATCGAAGCCGCGGGGGCCACCAACGTCGTGCCCGACGAGGTTTCGCTGGAGGGCACGCTCCGGCTGTTCGACGAGGAGCGCCGCCGCAGGACCGAGGAGCGCATCGACGCCCTGGCGGCCGCGAACGACCGCAGCCACGGCACCCGCACCGAGGTGCTGATCGACCGGGGCTATCCGTGCGTGGTGAACGACGCGCGGCTGACGGCCGCGGCCGCGGAGCTGGCCCGCGCACAGGGACTGGACGTCGCGATGCTCCCGCTGCGCACCACGGCCGAGGATTTCGGCCACTACTGCACGCGCTACCCGGCGCTATTCTACCGCCTGGGCGTGGGCACGGCCGCAGGCCGCACCCACACGGCGCATTTCGCCCCCGACGAGCGGGCGATCGACACGGGCATAGGCTTCATGCACGGCCTGGCCCTCAAATTTCTTGAATCATGACACGAAAAAAACAAAAGGACCCGGGAAACAGCCCGGACCGCAAACAACTCATAAGAAATCTGTTCCGCGACTACCCGAGCCACAAGTTCTCGCTCAAGCACCTGGCATCGGCCACGGGCGGCGCCTCGAAGGAGGGACGCCGCGCCACGGGCGAGGCCGTGGAGGCCCTCGTGGCCGAAGGGGTGCTCGAAGCCTGCGGACGCGAGAAGTACCGCCTCTCGCCCCGCAACCTGCCCCGCATGACGGGCACGGCGGAGATCGTATCGACCGGTGCGATCTTCGTCCGCATCGAGGGGCGCGAACAGGACGTGTTCGTCAATCCGCGCAACGCGCTCAACGCCCTCGACGGCGACACCGTGGAGGTGGTGCTCACCCGCACGGGCCGCAGCGGCGCCGACGAAGGCGAGATCGTGCGCATCGTGCGGCGCAGCGGCAAGCGCCTCGTGGGCGTGGCCGAGGTGACGGCGCACGCCGTGTTCGTGCGCTGCGACTCGCGCCGCATGCCGTGCGACGTCTTCGTGCCGCGCCGCGACTGTCCCGACGTGGAGGACGGCGACAAGGTGGTGATCCGCGTCGCGGATTGGGCCCCCGGCAGCAAGCACCCCACGGGCGAACTGGTGGAGGTGCTGGGCGCCGCGGGCGACAACGACACTGAGATGCACGCCATACTGGCCGAGTACGACCTGCCCCACCGTTTCGAGGAGGCCGTGGAGCGGGCCGCGGAGGCCATCGACGGCCGCATCGACCCCGAGGAGCTCGCCCGACGCCGCGACTTCCGCGCCGTGACCACCTTCACGGTCGATCCGGCCGATGCGAAGGATTTCGACGACGCGCTCTCGATCCGCCGCCTCCGCGACGGAGTGTGGGAGGTGGGCGTGCACATCGCCGACGTGACGCACTACGTGCGTCCGCACTCGGTCATCGACGAGGAGGCCCGCGCACGCGGCACGTCGGTCTACCTGGTGGACCGCACGATCCCCATGCTGCCCGAGCGGCTCTCGAACGAGCTCTGCTCGCTGCGGCCCCACGAGGAGAGCCTCTGTTTCTCGGCCGTGTTCACCCTCAACGAGGACCTGGAGATCCTCGACGAGTGGTTCGGCCGCACGGTGATCTACTCCGACCGCCGCTTCACCTACGCCGAGGCGCAGGAGGGCATCGAGACGGGCCGCGGCGACTATGCCGCGGAGTTGCAGACGCTCGACCGCCTGGCCCGCACGCTGCGCACGCGCCGCTTCCGCGACGGAGCCATCGGATTCGACCGCGAGGAGACGAAGTTCCTGCTCGACGAAAAGGGCAAGCCCATAGGCATCTACGTCAAGGAGCAGACCGATGCCAACCGCATGATCGAGGAGTTCATGCTGCTGGCCAACCGCCGCGTGGCGGAGTTCTGCGCGCGGCGCAAAGTGCGCACGCGCAGCGTGCCGCGCACGATGGTCTTCCGCGTGCACGACACCCCGAGCGAGGAGAAACTCGACCGCTTCCGCACGTTCATCCTCCGCTTCGGCCGCATTTTCAAGGCGTCGCGCGGCCGCGCCATAGCCCGCGAAATGAACAAGCTGCTCGCCGAGGTGAAGGGCACGAGCGAGGAGAACGTGGTTTCAACCATGGCCGTGCGGTCGATGGCCAAGGCGTTCTACACCACCGACAACATCGGCCACTACGGCCTGGCGTTCCCCTACTACACCCACTTCACCTCGCCCATCCGCCGCTATCCCGACATGATGGTCCACCGCCTGCTGGCCCGCTACCTCGACGGCGGCAAGTCCGCCGACAGGGAGGAGCTCGAAAAGCTCTGCGCCCACGCCTCGGACCGCGAGATCGTGGCTTCGGAGGCCGAACGCGCCTCGATCAAGTACAAGATGGTCGAATTCATGAAGGAGCGCATCGGCGAGGAGTTCGACGGCACCGTTTCGGGCCTGACCGAGTGGGGCGTATACGTCGAGGTGAACGACACGCACATCGAGGGCATGTCGTTCCTGCGCGACATCGAGGGCGACTATTTCCAGTTCGACGAGACGCGCTACGAAATCTACGGTCACCGCACCGGCCGCCGCCTGACGCTGGGCGACGCCGTGCGCATCCGCGTGAAGCGGGCCGACCTGCGCAAGCGCCAGCTCGACTTCGAACTGCTGCTCGACACGCCCGTCGAGCGCGTGGCGACGAAGCTCGCACGCGCCGCAGCCCCGGCCCCGGGCGTCACGGACGCGAAAGCCGGAAAGCGGCGTGCGAAGGGCGGCCGGGGAGCCGCATCCGGACGGGCGGCAGAGACCGGGAAGCCCGCCGCCGGCAGGAAACAGTCCGCCGGCAGGGAGACCGGAGCGAAGAAACAGGAGACCGTCAGGGAGTCCGGGGCGAAGAAACGGAAGACCGGCCGGAAAAAACGAACGACAACGAAAAAACGATAGTCCGGCTTTCCGGCGAGCGGGAAAAACCGCAGGCTCGGGGTGTCCGCATCCGCCCCCTCGGGCGCAGCAAAGCGGACACGGGACGCGGGATCCGCACGCCCCCGCGCCCGTCCGCCGGCACCGGAAAAGCTACGACCGAAGAACGAACCGAAGATGAAAAACATACTGGACAAATGCCGCCGCCGCGAGGCGCTCACGCGCGAGGAGGCCTACCGGCTCTACGACGAGGCGCCGCTGCCCCTGCTGGCACGCACGGCCGACGAGGTGCGCCGAAGCGTGGTGCCCGACCCCGGCGTGGTGACGTGGCAGATCGACCGCAACGTGAACATCACCAACGTCTGCATCTCGGGCTGCCGCTTCTGCAACTTCCACTGCAAGCCCCTCCAGGAGGAGCGCGCCTACATCACCACCCTCGACGAATACCGCACGAAGATCGCCCGCACGCTCGAACTGGGCGGCGACCAGCTGCTGTTGCAGGGCGGTCTCCATCCGAAGCTGGACATCGGGTTCTACGAGCAGCTCTTCCGCGACCTGAAGGCGATCTGCCCCACGCTCAAGCTGCATGCGCTCGGCGCACCCGAAGTCGCGCACATCGCCCGCATCAGCGGCCTGAGCACCTGCGACACCCTGCGCCGCCTCATGGCCGCGGGGCTCGACTCGCTGCCGGGCGCGGGGGCCGAGATTCTCGATCCCGAGGTGCGGCGCGCCCTCTCGCCCGCCAAACCCTCGGTCGAGGAGTGGCTGCGCGTCATGCACGAGGCACACGTGCTGAACCTGCCCACGTCGGCCACCATGATGTACGGACACATAGAGACCCCGCACCAGCGCGTGGATCACCTGCTGCGCATCCGCGACCTCCAGGCGCAGTGTCCGCCGGGCCACCACGGATTCATCGCCTTCATCCCCTGGATCTTCCGATCGACGGGCACCGAGCTGGAGCGGCAGGGCGTGGTGACGCGCTTCTCGCCGCTGGAGTACGTGCGCCTGATCGCCGTGAGCCGCCTCGTGCTGCACAACATCGACAACATACAGGCCTCGTGGCTCACCGTGGGCAAGCAGACGGCGCAGGTGGCGCTCCACAGCGGTGCCAACGACATGGGGTCGATCATGATCGAGGAGAATGTGGTCTCCTCGGCCGGCGCGCACAACCGCTTCGATGCCGCAGGCATCCAGCAGGCCATACGCGAGGCGGGATTCACGCCCCGGCTGCGCGACCAGTGTTACGAAATGCGCGAGTGGAACGGCGCGGTTTGATCTGCTGACGCCGCGCCCCCCCGCAGGAGGACGCAGCGACCGGCATGCGGCCAATCGCTTTCGCGGCGATTGCGGCGCATGCCGGTCGCTCGCTTTTTCAGCACGCGCAACAGCAGGCCAAAGCCGCCGCACGACGTCCGGAGCATCCGGCCGCATACCGGAATCGCTTGCGGGCGCAGCCTGCGGAGTACACGCCCGCGAAGCGACAAGCAAGCGGCGGCCTCCGCTGCAAGGAGGCTGCGGCCTGCAAAGGCTTCGCCGGAACCGCCCCTCAGCCCGCCGCGCACCCTGAAAGCCGCTCCGCCGCGAACCGCACCGGGACCCGCGCCGCCGAAGTTCCGCTCCGCGGCAGCCGCATGCCGCCACAGACTCCGCAGAACGACATCGCCCCGGGACCCGCAACGGGTCCCGGGGCGATGCACAGGCGGCGCCGGGGATCAGATCGCCGACGAGATAAGGAACACGGCGGCCACCGTAAGGATGGCGTACAGCTCGGGGAAAGCCGCAAGAATCAGCGTCTTACCCATCACGTCGTGGCCGTTGCCGATGGCAGCGATGCCGTTGGCGCACACCTTGGCCTGGTAGTACGACGAGAAGAGGCAGACCAGACCCGTGAGCACGCCGGCGCCGAAGATGGCGGCACCCTGGAGCAGCGTCATCGACTCGGTGAGGAAGCCCTTGATGATGAAGTAGCAGACGAAGCCGTAGAGGCCCTGCGAACCCGGAATGGCCGACAGGATCATGTAGCTGCCGAAAGCGCCGCTGTTCTTCTTCATGGCGCCGACCGACGTCTGACCGGCGATCGAGGTGCCGATACAGCTCGCAACGCCCGAAAGGCCCACCATCAATGCTACGCCCACGTAGCCCAGAATAATTGCAGTTGTTGTCTCCATAGTTCAGAAGTTTTTTTGGATTTTGTTTGATTATTCGTTTTTCGTTTCATTCATTTTGCGCAGCGGGTCGAACGGACGCAGCGCCATCTCGAAGCCCGCATTCTTGTAGAACTCGACGAACGTGAGTCGCATGGGATGCACGAACGACGAAATGGCGGACATGAAGAGGTTGATGCCATGGCCGACGAGCAGGATGAGCACCATCACGACGACCTTCACGACCGGGATGTCGGGGCTCAGACCCTGTGCCAGGTCGTTGAAGACCGTGGCGAGGATGCCGCCCGAGAGTCCGATGGCGAACAGTCGGATGTACGACAGCACGTCGGAGAGGATGCCCGTGAGGTTGTTGTAGAAATCCCACAGTCCCGCACCGAAATTGACCAGCGGATTGCGGCCCGGCGTGTTGAGCACGAGCATCAGCACGCCGCCCACGCCCAGCGCCGCATAGAAAGCCGGCGACGAAGCCCCGAAGTGGGGAATGGCCCACGCGGGGTCGAGCATCGGCAGCCCCACGGCCAGGCTCGCGGACAGCACCACGATGAACCATCCGAGCACGCCGAACGAGTAGCGGAAGCCGAGCGTAGAGGTGATCATGACCACGCGCAGCAGCATGCCGAAGAGAATCTGGACCACACCGATGGCCAGCGCCACCGAGAAGAAGCGCCCCTGGAAGTCGAAGAACGGCACCGCAGGGAAATACTCCTTGAGGTTCAGGCCGAAGAACGACCCGAAGATCAGGCCGAAGAAGACCGTGGACAGCGCGCACAGCGTGGCGAACCAGGCGGCGCGGCGCATCGTCGGCTCGCGGAAGCGGCGCAGCATGAAGAGCCCCGCCAGGAGCAGGATCAGTCCGTAGCCCGCATCGTTGAGGCAGATGCCGAAGAAGATCACGTAGAACGGTGCGAAGAACGGCGTCAGGTCGAGCGTGCCGTACTTCGGACGCGCGTACATGTCGCCCACCATCTCGAAAATGCGGGCGAAGCGGTTGTTCTTCAGCTTCACGGGCGCATCCTCGCCGGGTGCGGGGTCGCTTTTGATCCAGACCACGTTGGGGTATTCGGCCAGCAGGGCGTCCACCCGCTCCGAAGTCTCCTTCTCGGCCCATCCCTCCATCACCGCGAGCATGCCGTCGGCCTCCTTGCGGGCCGTGGCCGTCACGCGCACCTCCTGGAGCCGCTCCTTCAGCCCGGCGGCATGTTCGGCCAGCAGGGGAAGCGACGCCGCGGCACGCGAGAACTCGCCGTCGAGCTCGCGGAGCGCGGTTTCGTTCTCGGCGATCAGGCGCTCCGCATCGCGGATGTCCATCGCGGGGGCTTTCATCTCCTGCGCGTCGATCGCGACCTCCTCGCCGGGTGCGGCCACCACCACGAAATAGGTGTTGGAGCCCTCCTCGGCGATCGGTTCGATCGTGTAGCGCGACGACCACTCGGCCGCCGAC
>VSOO01000032.1 GCA_009774895.1 Alistipes sp.
CCCCACACGTCGTTCACGGGAAAACGCCCGAGGACCTTGCGGATGTCCTCCGGGCGATGCATGAAGCAGGCGCCGTCGAGCTTCGGATAGCGTTTGCAGAGTTTCGAGGCGATCTTGGCCAGGGTTTTGGTCGGGGCGATGCCGATGCTGACCGGAATGCCCGTATGGCGCCTCACCGTGCGGGCGATGCGGTGTCCCAGGGCGTCGAAGTCCGCATCGTCCATACCCGTGAAGTCAAGAAACGCCTCGTCGATCGAATAGACCTCCGTGGCGGGCACCAGACGGCGCAGCACCCCCATCACCCGCCGCGACATGTCGCCGTAGAGCGGGAAATTGGCCGAGAACACCGCCACGTCGGCACGCCGTATCGTCTCGCGCAGTTGAAAAAAGGGCTGTCCCATCGCGATGCCGAGGCTTTTGGCCTCGTTCGAGCGGGCGATGACGCAGCCGTCGTTGTTTGAAAGCACCACGACGGGGCGCCCTTCGAGCGACGGGTCGAACACCCGTTCGCACGAAGCGTAGAAATTGTTGCAGTCGCAAAGTCCGTAGAATGGCATCGTCCGTAGCAGTGTTTCCGCAACAAGAACGGACGAAAGAGCCCGAATATTACTCGCCGCGCGGCTCCCGGGGCCCGACGCCCGGAGCGCCGAAGCGTTTCAGCACCGGAAATCCAAAGAATCCGCGGCGCATGGACACGCGCTTCCGGCGGTTCTCGGCACAGGCGGCATGCACCGCCCGCGGCACCTGGATCCTCCGGCGGGTGCTGTCCGCGAAAACCACCTCCACAAAATAAACCGTGTAGGATTCACCGCGCACCATACGGCGCCCCGACCGGTGCATGCGGCGACGCTCCTTCCGCTCCTTATGCACGACGGTGACCTCCTCCATGTACTCCGAAGCCGGATCGGCCAGCAGGCTGTTGCCCCCCATGAACAGAAAATAGAAGAGCGCCCCCGCACCCAGCAGGTGGCACAGGCGATTGACCGTGCGGTCGGACGTCCGCGTCAGCCAGCGCCACCTCGAGGCCAGGAGGGGCGCCGTGAGGGCCGCGGCCGCAAGCGAGAGCGCGACGGGCATCCATCGCGACACCAGCGTGCGTTCGTGGCAGACATAACCGTAGACGGCGGCGAAGAGCAGCAGCGCCCCCACCGCGACGCGCAACGTATTGAGCAAACCGTTTTTCATGATTCGAGCGACGTATGCCGCAAAAGTACTCAAAAGTTCCGCCAAGGACAAGAAAACGGAGCAGGAACACAGACGCTACACCTTTTTCACCACATAGCGCACCACGCCCCAGACCGAGAATTCGTTTTCGGGCGTGATCTCCACGACCCGGTAGCGGGGATTCGCCGGCACGAGCAGGATGCGCCCCGGCTCCATCCGCACCCGCTTGAGCGTGAACTCGCCATCGACACAGGCCACGGCCAGGCAGCCGTCGTAGGGCGCTACGGCCTTGTCCACGACCAGGATGTCGCCCTCACCGATGCCTTCGTCCTTCATCGAGTCGCCCTCGACCCGCGCGAAAAACGTGGCCTCGGGGTGGCGGACAACCAGCCGGTTCAGATCGAGCGTACCCTCCGAGTAATCCTCGGCCGGCGACGGGAAACCCGCATGCACCGTATTTCCGGAGAGCGGCAACCCCATCGGATCGCCGCTCTCCGGACGGTAGATGCTGAGCTGCCTGCGGTCCGTGTCCATCGTTGCTGCGTTTCCGACAGCAGGAAACAAAAAACATTCCGTTGCGGTATTCATGGCACACGACGATTGCATCGTACTTCCCGCAATACACGCGCCCGGCCGGCGATGATACGCAACCGGTCGCCGCAAGGATTCGCCGGTGGCGGAGATCGCACGGGGCCGGACTCGCATATAGAGTACATTCGTTACGCCAAACGCAGCCTGTTCCGCACTATGCCGAGGCGAAAAACGGACACAAAAAAGCAGTCCCTTCCGGGGACTGCTTCATGCTTCAGCAGCGATTACCTCACCGACCGGCCCTGCCGATCAATACTCCTCCTCGTTGAAGAAGAAATCCTCCTTCGAGGGGTAATCGGGCCAAATATCTTCTATGGACTCGTAAATATCGCCTTCGTCCTCGATCTCCTGGAGGTTTTCCAGCACTTCGAGCGGAGCGCCCGAACGCGTCGCGTAGTCGATCAACTCCTCTTTCGTAGCAGGCCAGGGTGCGTCCTCAAGCTTAGAGGCCAGTTCAAGTGTCCAGTACATAACTCCTATTGTTTTTTAAATGCTTCGGATCAACGGAAAACGGGCCTCGTCCCGTTTATCCGGTTGCAAATGTATAAAAAATTCGCAACATTCAAAGAAAACCGCCCGAACATTCGCAGCAGGCTGCCGCCTTCCCCGGACCACGATACGCCGGACTTCGGTCCGCCACCGGAACACGCCCCCGCCTCCTGCGAAAACCGACACACGACGAAATTCCGCGCGAAGCACTCCCCGCCCCCCGCACGCAAGCAGCGCCACTCGCCGCAGCGGCAAAGGTCGAGCCCCCACCGCCCGCACGGGGCCGCACACCCGCACGGTCAGGGATTCCAGAGCGTCTCCTCGACGCGGTAGCGCGCCGTCAGCAGCCGCCCGAGCAGATAGAAATAATCGGAGAGCCGGTTCAGAAAAGCCAACGCCTCGGGAGCCGTCGGATGCTGCTGCGCGGCCCGCAGCGCCGCACGCTCCGCACGGCGGCAGACCGTGCGGCAGACATGGCACAGCGACACGGCCGCATGCCCTCCCGGAATGGTGAACCGCGTCACGGCGGGCACGGCGGCCTGCATGGCGTCGATGCGCTCCTCAAGCCATGCGACGGCGCCGCCGTCGAGCTCGATCCGCTTCGTGCACCCTTCGCCCTCGGCCAGCAGGGCCGCCACGGTCATCAGGCGGCAGAGGATGCGGTTCAGCTCCTCGACCTGCCCGGCCGACGCAGGATCCGGACGCAGGTTGTCGCCCAGCAGCGCCGTGAAGGCCATCAGTTCATCCACCGTCCCGTATGCCTCGACCCTCGGGTCGTACTTCGGAACCCGTTCGCCTCCGACAAGCGAGGTCGTACCCTCGTCGCCCGTGCGCGTATAGACTTTCATAATTCGAAATGTTGTTTCGGCAAATGCCCGTTGTTGAACAGCAGCAGCGCGGTGCGCATATCGACCGTCGTCGTCGGATGCTCCGCCACGAGCATGCGGCACATGCGTTCGCGCGCCGCATCGGCCCGGGGCTCCGCCACGACCGCCGTCGCCCCCCGCAGGGCCGCCGCACGCACCGCACGCACGGTGGCCTCCCCGCCGCATCCGCGCAGCAGCACGACCAGCTCGCCCGCGGCCTCCGCGGCCTCCGCGGCGCATGCGGCCAGCGCAAAAGTGCGGTAGCCGCAATGGGTCATGAGGTTCTGCAACTCCGTGGCCCGCCGCATGCCGACGCCGGCACGCAGCAGCGCATCGCGCAGCGACGTGTCCGCCCCGAGCAGCGTGCGGCGCATCAGCACCTGCCTCACGATCGCGTAGACAAACGGCGAATGCACGCCGTGGCCGCGGAAGTGGCGCATGCGGACCAAACGTCCGCGCCACCCCGTCAGGCGATGCTTCACGCGCGACAACGTTCCGACCTTGACGTCCTGTTCCATGCTACTTTTTCAACATTCCTGCCAGACGGCCCGTCGAGAAGGCGATCTGGAGGTTGTAACCGCCCGTGTTGGCATCGAGGTCGAGGACCTCGCCCGCGAAGTAGAGCCCGCGGACCTTGAGCGACTCCATGGTATAGGGATTCACCTCGTCGCAGCGCACGCCGCCCGCCGTGACCACCGCATACTCGAACGGCGCATAGTCCGTGACGGGCAGCACCAGTCCCTTGAGCACCTTGACCAGGCGTTCGAACTGCGCCTCGGTGATCTTCTCGACGTAGCTGCGCGAGTGGATGTCGAGCTCCTCGGCCAGCGGAATGACCATCGGTTTGGGCACGAGTTTGCGCAGCAGCTCGGCGAAGAGCTCCGTGGGGGCCATTTCGGCCACCTCGCGGCGGATGCGTTCGCGCAGCACCTCCTCGGTCAGCGCCGGCTTCAGATCGACGACCAGCTTCACGCGGCGCCCCTCGATCAGGGCATCGACCGCATCGCGGCTCATGCGCAGCGCCACGGCACCCTCGATGCCGCGCTCCGAGAAACCCAGTTCGCCGAACTCCTCGCGCACGGCCTCGTCGTCGATCCACAGCGCCGCCCGCACGTTGCGCAGCAGCAGGCGCCCCATGTGCGGCACCTGGGGATGCGAGGTCACGAGCGGCGTGAGCGACGGACGCACCGCCTCGATCGTGTGGCCCAGGTCGGCGGCGAAGGCATATCCGTCGCCCGTCGATCCGGTGCCGGGATAGGAGACGCCGCCCGTGGCCACGATCACGCGCGGACACTCCTCGCGGCGCTCGAAGCCCCGCTTATTGACGTAACGCACGCCGAATACGCGCGACCCCAGGGTCATGATCTCCGTCACACGGGTATTGTATACGATCTTCACGCCGTTCTCGACGCAGTAGTCCAGCAGCGCGTTGGCGATGTCCCAGGCCTTGCCGCTGCGGGGGAAGACGCGCTCGCCGCGCTCGATGTCGAGCTTCACGCCCATCCGCTCGAAGAAGCGGATCGCAGCGCGGTTATTGAATTCGGCGAATGCCGTAGCGAAAAACGCGGCGTTCGTGCGCACCTGCGAGGCGAACTCCTCGGGGGGCCGCGCGTTGGTCACGTTGCACCGGCCCTTGCCCGTGATGCGGACCTTGCGGCCCGACTTCTCCATTTTTTCGCGCAGCAGCCCGCGCAGTCCGTTGCGCGCCGCCGTTCCCGCAGCCATCATGCCCGCGGCTCCGGCCCCCACGACGATCACGTCGTAAGGTTTGCGCTCCGCAGGTTCGTTCGTCGGATTGTTCTGTTCCATATGGTCGCAAAGGTACGAAACATTGTCCAAAGGCCAGCATCCGCAGAGGAAAAAATACGCCCGGGAAGCACCGCGGCGGCGGCACATGAAGCTCCGGAGGGCACCGCCCCTTCGGCGGATCAGCGGACGATCACGGCATTGACGAAGCGCACGCCCGCACGGGCGTTGAGCGCATCGCGCAGCGCATCGCGCCGGCAGAACAGCTCGGAGCGCAGCACGCTCGAACGGATGCGGACGTGGAGGATGCGGTTTTCGAGCCGCAGCTCGGTCGTCTGGTCGGCGGCGCGGTCGCCCACCACGGCCCGCCACGTCTCGGGCAGCTTGCCCTCGGCGACCTTCGCCGCGACATAGGGCCGCCTGAAGAACTCGTCGAGCAGATCGCCCATGAGCATCGTGCGCGTGCGTCTCATCGCTGCACGCCGCCCTCCCGCACGGTAAAGAGCGCATAGGGCGTAGCGGCACGGTCGAGGATCGTGCGCAGACGCGTGGGATTGCAGTCGGTGATGAAGATCTGGCCGAACGCCTCGTCCGCGACCAGGGCCAGCAGCTGCTCCACGCGGCCGGCATCGAGCTTGTCGAACAGGTCGTCGAAGAGCAGCACGGGCTTCTCGCCCCGCGCCTCGGCCACCACGGCGTACTGCGCCAGCTTGAGGGCGATGAGGAACGACTTCTGCTGCCCCTGCGAGCCGTATTTGCGCAGCGGATAGCCCCCGATGCCGAGCAGCAGGTCGTCGCGGTGGACGCCCGAAGTGGTGAACCGGCAGGCCAGGTCGCGCTGCCGCGCGGCGAGCAGCAGCTCCGACATCGGCATCGCGTTCAGCTCCGAGCGGTATTCGAGCTCCACGCATTCGCGGTCGCCCGACAGCCGGCGGTAGTACTCCGCGACGAGCGGCCGCAGCCGCGCGACGATCTCGGCGCGGCGGGCATGGATCGCCTCGCCGTGCTCGGCCAGCTGGCGGTCGTAGATGGCCAGCATCGTCTCGTCCGACGACACCTTGAGCAGCTTGTTGCGCTCGGCCAGCACGGCGTTGTAGCGCATGACCGACGCCAGGTAGGCGCGGTCGAGCTGCGCGACGAAGCCGTTGAGGTAGCGGCGGCGCTCGTCCGCCGCGTCGCTCACCAGGGCCGCATCGCCCGGCGATACGATCACGACCGGCACCAGCCCCACGTGGTCGGCCAGGCGGTCGTACTCCTTGCCGCCGCGCTTGAGCACCTTGCCCCCCTTGCGCGAGAAGGTGCAGACGATGTGCTCGGCGCGCCCCTGATCGGCGGCGTAGCTGCCGTCGAGCACGAAGAACTCCTCGCCGTGGCGGATGTTCTGCGCATCGGACATCGGCAGCGACGACTTGCACATCGAGAGGTAGTAAACCGCATCGACCACATTGGTCTTGCCCGCGCCGTTGTCGCCCACGAAGCAATTGACGCCGGGCGAGAACTCGAACTCCTCCTGCGCGATATTCTTAAAGTTGATGATTGACAATTTCTTCAGAATCATACCCCCAAAGGTACGAATTTCCGCCGACTTTTCACAATTCGCACACGGATTTGCTGTTTTCTGAATTTATTTTGTACTTTTGTAGACTCGAAACGAAATTTAAACGATCGAATGAATATGGCAAACCAGAACGCCGCCGAACAGGAAACCCTCGGTTCGGCAATGAACAAAACGGAGCTCTTTTTTGAAAACCACGCCAAGACCCTCTCCTACGCGCTGCTGGGTCTGATCGTGCTGGCCGCCCTCGTCTTCGGCTACCGCTCGCTGGTGGTGGCGCCGCGCGCCGAGAAGGCCGCCGACCTGCTCGCACAGGCCCAGGCACGCATTGAAACGCCCACGCCCGACTACGCCCTGGCACTCGAAGGCGACGAGAACGGACCGGGCTTCCTCGAAGTGGCCAGCCGCTACGGCGCCACGCCCGCCGGCAACCTCGCACGCCACTATGCGGGCGTCTGCTACCTGCGCACGGGCGACCTCGACAACGCCGAGGCGTTCCTGGCCAAATACAAGCGCGTGAAGGGCCTCCCGGGCTCCCTGGTGAACGCGCAGAACCTGGGTCTTCGCGGCGACATCGCCGTGGAGCGCGGCGCGTACGCCGAGGCCGTAAAGCTCTACGACAAGGCGGTCGCCGCCGCCGAGAACGACCTGACGTGCCCCATGTACCTCCGCAAGGCCGGACTGGCCGAGCGCGCACTGGGCAACCGCAAGCAGGCCGCGGAATACTTCCAGCGCATCCTGGACCGCTACCCCGCGTCGTTCGACGCCCGCGAGGCGGAGCAGCTCCTCGGCTCGGTAAACGAATAACCGTCACACACCCCTAAACCGCAGAATCTATGGCTACCCGCCACCACAACCTCTCGCGATTCGACTCGCCGCTGCCCTCGGCCGCCGACATGAAGTTCGGTATCGTCGTGGCCGAATGGAACCGCGACATTACCGAAGCGCTGCTCGAAGGCGCCGTGCGCACGCTGCGCAAGGCCGGATGTCCGGACATGAACATCGAGATCAAGTACGTGCCCGGCACGTTCGAGCTGACGCTCGGCACCCAGTTCTTCGCCGAATACACCGACGTGGACGCCGTGATCGCGCTCGGATGCGTCATCCAGGGCGACACGCGCCATTTCGACTTCATCTGCCAGGGCGTGACGCAGGGCATCACGCAGCTGCAAATCCAGTGGAACATGCCCATATCGTTCGGCATCCTCACGGTGAACGACCGCCAGCAGGCACTCGACCGTGCGGGCGGACGCCTGGGCAACAAGGGCGACGAGGCGGCGGCGGCAGCCATTCAGATGGTGCACCTCCAGGACGAGATGGATGCGGCATCACCGGAGAACATCGACCGCAAGAACATCAACTGACCCGCGGCCGCGGCACGCTGAAGCGGCGGCACGCTCCGCATCGGACGCGGACGCCGATCCCCGGGTTGCCACGGGACCAAACCATCCACCCCTGCGACGAATCGTTCGTCGCAGGGGTGGATTTCTTTTCCGGTATCGTCTCCGGCCGACAGACAGCCGCGTGCAGGCCACGCACCGGAGCGAAAACGGAGCGCACACGAACGCATGCGGCGGAAAAAGAGCGTCCGCCCGGCAAAATCCAACGCGGCACCGCCTACCGTCCCAGCGTGAGCTCGTAACTCACACCCAGAATATAACGGTTCTCCCGCTCCACGACCACGCACCGCAGGACATCGCCCGCGTAGTCGGGCTCTTTCGAGGTGTCGCGGTCGTAACGGCAGAAAAGATCGAGGCGGCTGCGGGCGGAGATCGCGCATTTCACCCCGAGGGTCGTTCGGATGCGCTCGACATACTGCCCCGCATCCGGAGGCGCATTGAGTGTTCCGGCCACCTCGCACGAGGCGTAGGGGCGCCATGCAGCACGTGCGGGCCGGTACTCGACCGTAAGGCGCGAACGCAGCGACCAGGCGGGGTTGGCCTCCGCGCGGGGATCGGCGGGGCGGTTGGCCGAGGTGACGCGCACCCGTTCGCGCAGCGACAGACGCCACCGACCGGCGGGCGCATAACGGAACGTGACGTCGGCATTGCCCCGGTTGCGGTACTCCCAGCCGCCGTTGCGGCGCACGGCGATGAAGGTATAGTCGGCACCGACGGAGAGCCACGGACGCACGTCGTATCCGAGGCCCGCGCTCCAGTAGAGGCGGTCGATGCGGGTCCATGCGTCCTTCAGCCACAACTCCTTGCTCCACAAGGCATGCAAACCGTCGCAGAGCCGCACACGGCCTCCGTAGGCCAGGCACCCCATGAAATCCGAGTCGGCCCGGCGCACCTCCTGTGCCCCGGCGGCGACCGCCCACAGCAGCGCCGCGACCGCCCACGCGCACCGAAGCGTCCGGGAGCTAACGTTCATCGCACGTATGTTCTGATTTACACATTCGCCGTCACTGCGGCAATCCGCATGCCGCCCTGCATTCCGCGGAAGAAATTCGCACCGGCAGGCGGGTCATCGCCCGAGGACGCCTGCCCTCCACCTCGCTCGGCAACGTCCCGGCCGCACGCCCTGCCCCGCAAGACCGGAACGCCCGCACCGCAACGAAGCCACCGCCGACCTCCCCGTCCGGCAACGTCCCGGAAGACCGCAACGCCCCCGGAAACCGGAAGCGCCGCGGAGCGGGCACCGCCCCGCAGTCCCGAACGTACGGCCGTCCGCACCGTCCTCGGGCTCGGCCGGCATCAGGCCCTGCGGCCCGCGCGGCGCAGCGGCAGCCGGGGAAAGAGCTTGCGGAAACGCACGAGCGGTGCCGTAACGCTGTCGCCGGCGATCACGAACGTCACGGCCAGAATGACCGTCACGAGTCCCGCGACCTCGCGGGCGCTCAGGGTCTCGCCGAAGACCGTGATTCCGAAGAATACGGCCGTCACCGGCTCCAGCGCCCCCAGGATGGCGGTCGGCGTGGAACCGATGTACTGGATGGCTCCCGTCGTGCAGAGGAACGACACGGCCGTGGGGAAGACAGCGAGCGCCAGCAGACACCCCCACAGATACCAGCGGTCGGGCAGGACCAGCTGCGTGCAGCAGCCCGTGCGGAACACGAAGAGCGCCAGCCCGAACAGCAGCACGTAGAAAGTGATGGCGAGCGTGGGCGTGTCCTTGAGCGCGGGGCGGTTCACACCCACGATGTAGAGCGCATAGGAGAGCGACGAGGCGAAAACCAGCAGCATGCCTTTCACGCTCAGCAGCGCGCCGTCGCCGCTCCGGCAGAGCAGACCGATGCCGCCCGTGGCCAGCACGATGCAGAGCACCGTGCGCAGCGGCACCCGCTCGCGGTAGACGAGGGCCATGATGAGGGCCACGAGGATCGGGTAGACGAACAGCAGGGTCGAAGCGATGCCCGCGTCCATGTGGCGGTAACTCAGAAAGAGCGTGAGCGACGACAGCGCCACGAGCCACCCGAGGCCGAGGAGCGTGAACGCGCCGCGCCGCCCGACGCGGAAACTGCGGCCGCGCGCCCGGAGCATGATTCCGAGCAGCGGAATGGCGAACAGATAGCGGAAGAAGAGCACGGAATCGGTATCCATGCCCGCCTCGTAGAGGGGCAGCGCGAAGAGGGGGTTCATGCCGTAGGAGGCGGCGGCTACGGCCCCGAGCAGGTAACCTTTGGCTTTCGGATTCATAACTTGCGGTTTTACGGCTGCAAAGATAGTGTTTCGGCACCGAATATGTACCTGCTCCCGCACGGCCCGCTTCGGAAAAGGGCGCAGCCTCCGCACGGCCGAGTCCACGGAAAGCCGCGGCGCCCCGGAGCCCGTCACCGCAAACGCAGCACCTCCCATGCATCCGAAAACACTCCTCGCCATCGCCCTGCTGCTCCTCGCCCAGGCCCTGCCCGCCGCCGCACCCCGCCACACGCTACGCCCCGCAGCGAAGCCCCCCGCAGCGACACCGCACACGACACCCCGCACGACGCCGCACGACGCACACATGTCCGCCGGGCAGGCCCCGGCCGCAAAACGCACCCTGCGCCTCACGGTCGGGGGCGCAGGCGAAGCGGCCTTCTCGCACGAATTCCGCCTCCCCGCGCCGCCGAACGACACCGCACACCGCTCCGGCGGCCGCAACCGGTTCGACATACCCCACGCTTCGCTCACGCTCGGCTGCGACTTCGGCCGCGGCTGGTCGTTCGGCTCCGAGGCGGTCTTCGTCCACGGCGGAAAAGAGAGAGACGGCGGAAAAGAGAGCGACGGCACGCTGGTGCTCGAACAACTGTGGATCCGAAAAAGCTTCGGCTCGGCGTGCGCCCTGAGCATCGGAGAGCTCGTCGTGCCCGTAGGCTCCACGAACAAATACCACGCGCCGACCGACTTCTTCACCGTCTACCGCCCCGAGGGCGAGAACACCCTGCTGCCCTCCACGTGGCACGAAACGGGCATCGCCGTGCAGGGGCGTGCGGGCGCCTGGGAGTACGAGGCGATGCTGCTCCCGGGCCTCGACTCCGACCGCTTCGGCAGCGGCGGCTGGATTTCCGGCGGCGCGCATTCGCCCCGACTCGCGAAACCCGGCGTCGCATTGGCCGGCGCATTCCGCATCGACAACAGCTCGGTGCAGGGCCTGCGCATCGGCCTGAGCGGCTATGCGGGCAACAGCTTCAGCACGTCGCTCGGAGACAGGAAAAGCCCGCAGTACGGCAACGTGCGCGGCACGGTGCTGATCGGAGCGCTCGACCTCCGCTACGACGACCGCAACTTCGTCGTCCGCAGCCATTTCGACTACGGATACCTGACCGACTCGGGCCGCATCTCGGCCTACAACGCGAGCCGCGGCGCCGGGACCGGTGCAGACACGGCACCGCTCGGCGCGGTGGGCTCCGACGCCATCGCCGCGGGCATCGAGGTGGGTTACGACCTCTTTTCGTTCGCGCCGCGGCTCCACGCCCGGGGCGAGGAGTTCCACCTCTTCGTCCGCTACGAGTACTACGACTCGATGTACGACACGGCGGCCGACGTCGTTCGCGACCTGCGTTGCAGCCGCCGGCGCTTCGTCGCCGGATGCGACTACAAACCCGTCCGGAACATCGTCATCAAAGCCCAGTACGCCCACGGGCTGCTCCGTGCCCCCCGCGACAAAGCCCC
>VSOO01000033.1 GCA_009774895.1 Alistipes sp.
GTGCAGAAGCAGGGGGAGGCGCTCATCGGCATCCGGGAGCGGCAGGGGCATGCCTTATGGACGAACCCGAAGGATGCGGCTTTCGGTTTTGACGTGCGGGCGGGGCTGTCGGCGCATGAACCGTCATCGAGCGTCGGGCGTGCCGAAAAGATCGCAGGCGGCGGTTGTTCCGGGCAGGCGGGCCTGTTCGAGTGCGAGGAGCCTGCGTTTGATCTCCAGCCCTCCCGCATAGCCCGTGAGCCCTCCTCCGGCGCCCACGACGCGGTGGCAGGGAACGACCAGGCAGAGCGGATTGCGGTGGTTCGCCATCCCCACGGCCCGTGCGGCCCGGGGGTGTCCGATCAGCGCCGCGATCTGTCCGTAGGTGCGGGTTTCGCCGTAGGGGATGGTGCGCAGGGCCTCCCATACGGAGCGTTGGAAAGGGGTGCCGTGCATCTCGACGGGAAAGGTGAAGCGGCGGAGTTCGCCGCGGAAGTAGTGCCGCAGCTCTTCGGCGGCCCATTCCAAAAGGGGCCCGGTGCCCTCCGGAATTCCGGAGGGCACCGGGCCGAATCGGATCGCCGTCACGCCCCCGTCCGCGGCCGCCACGGTGAGCGGACCGCAGGGCGTGTCGAGCAGGAGCCGGCGTAGCATGTCAGAGGTGCTCGATGGTGTACTCCACGAGCTTCTGACGCACGTTGCGCATGTCGTCGGGCTGCATCGAGTGGTTCTGGTCGGGGTAGACCATCATGTCGTACTGCTTCTGCGCACGGTTCAGCGCCCGAGTCATCTCCATGGCATTCTGGAAATGCACGTTGTCGTCGGCCGTGCCGTGTACGATCAGAAGACGGGTCTTCGTGTCGTCGAGCCGTTCGGCGAAACTGATCGGCGAGTTGTCGTCGTAACCCGCGGGATTCTCCTGCGGAAGTCCGTTGTATACCTCGGTGTAGATCGGGGCGTAGTAGCGCCATGAGGTGACGGGCGCCACGGCGATCGCCATGCGGAAGAGCCCCTCGCCCTTCAGCGCGCAGCTCAGGGCCATGAAGCCTCCGTAAGACCAGCCGTAGATGCCGATGCGGGCCTCATCGACGTAGGGCAGCGAAGCGGCGTAGCGGGCCGCCGAGAGCTGGTCCTCGACTTCGAGGGCGCCGAGGTTGCGGTACGTGCACTTCTTGAACGCCTCGCCGCGCAGGCCCGTGCCGCGTCCGTCGGTGCAGAGGATGATGTAGCCCGCGTCGCACAGGGCGTTCTCCCAGTCGAGCGACCAGCGGTCGGCCACCTGCTGCGATCCGGGACCCGAGTACTGGGTCAGCAGCACGGGGTACTTGCGTGCGGGGTCGAAGTCGCGCGGACGGAGCATCCAGGCATTGAGCACGTCGCCCCGCTCGGTGGTGATGGTGAGGAACTCCTTGGCCGGACGCTGCGTGGCCTCCAGCTCCGCGCGCAGCGCCTCGCTGGTGCGGAGCGTGCGCACCGTGCGTCCGTCGGCCGTGCATACCTCCACGCGGTTGGGCGTCGTGGCGTTGGAGAAGGTCGAGATGTAGTACTTCATGCCGCGGCTCGGTGCGATGGCGTAGTATCCGTCGCCGCCCGTGAGCCGTTTCTTGCCCTTGCCGTTGCAGCGCACGGTGTAGAGGTCGCGGCGCAGGGGCGAGGTCTCGGTCGAGAGGTAGCAGATGCGTTCGGGCGTGGCCGACACGATCTCGGTCACCTCCCATTCGCCCTGCGTAACGGGGTGGAGACGCCCCTTGTCGAGGCTGTGCATGTAGAGGTGCATCCAGCCCGAGGTGGTCTCCTCGCGCACGATGAAGCGGTCGCGGTCGATGAACGTGAGGGTCGGGGCGCTCACGCGCTCGACGTAGCGGGGCGACGTCTCGGCATAGATCACGCGCTGCGAGCCGTCGGCCTCGCACAGCACCGCCTCGAAGCGGTTCTGGTGGCGGTTGAGCCGGAAGAAGTAGAGGCGTCCGTCAGGCGTCCAGTCGAGGTGGGGGATGTACTGGTCGGTGTCGGCACCCGTGTCGATGCGCGTGCTGCGGTCGGCGTCGATGTCGTAGACCCAGAGCTGCACCTCGGAGTTGGCGTCGCCCGCCTTCGGGTATTTGAAAGTATAGGCCTTGTTGTAGAGCGCGCCGTCGAAGCGCATCATTTCGAACAGGGGCACGCGGCTCTCGTCGAAGCGCAGGTAGGCGATGCGGCGGCTGTCGGGCGAGAAGGCGTAGGCCTTCGTGAATCCGAACTCCTCCTCGTACACCCAGTCGGTGGTGCCGTTGATGATCTCGTTCCACTTGCCGTCGGAGGTCACGCGGCGCAGCTCCTTGCTGCGCGTGTCATAGAGGTAGAGGTCGTTCTCGTTCGAGGCGGCGATCCAGCGGCTGTCGGGCGAGAACGAGGCGTCGCGCGGCGCCTTGAGCTGCCGCATCACGGGCAGCATGGACCCCTCGGCGGCCAGGAAGTAGGAGGTGGTGTAGGAGTGGCGGTAGATGGGCGTGGCGCCTACCGAGAGGAGCATCGACTGCTCGTCGGGCGAGAAGAGGTAGTCGTGGATGCGGAAGTCGCCCGAAACCACGGGCAGCAGCGCGCGGCCCTCCTCGCGTCCGGCGTAGTCGTAGCGCCGCACGTTGGAGCCTTCGAGTACGGTGTAGTGTTCGCCGTCGGCCATCGAGCGGATGCCCTGCACGGTTTCGTTCATCCCGCGCAGACGCAGGATCTCGTCGTAGCTTTGGGTGTAGGCGGCGGTCGCCGTGAGGCCGAGCGCCGCGATAGTCAGCAGTTTTTTCAAGGTCGGTATGTTTTTTTTGCGTTTCATGCGGTTTTTTCCGGCCGGTGCCGCCATCGCCCGGAACGTCTTCCGCGTGCGGGAGCGGCGGCCTGCGGCGGCGCGGGGGATCAGCGGGACGTTTCGGTCTCTTCGAGCCCGAATTCGTAGCCGAGGCGTTTGCCGGTCACGAACTTCGAGTTGTCCATGCGGGTGTTGAACTGATCCACGGTCACACGCTGGTCCTGTCCGTAGGAGGGAACCAGCAGGTCGAAGTCGAGCGAGTAGGCGATGGCCGCCTCCAGCACGGCGCCGAGGGCCGCGTGGTCGATGGCGGCGCGCCCGAAGTCGGCGGCCCCGAGCACGGTCTGGTGCTTGCCCTCCACGAAGTAGCAGCGTTCGCGGTTGATGAAGAGCCGCCCGATGAGGTAGCCCTCGTCCGCGTTGCGGTTGAACTTGAAGGAGTCGGAGAGGAAGTTGTAGATGTTCACCATGCCGCAGTACGAGTTGGCCGGGTCGGCCGCGACGTAGGGCGTGCGCCGTATGGGGTGCTCCTCGCCGAACTCGAAGACGTCGGTGTGCATCTGGAAGATCAGCAGGTCGCTGGCGATCTGGAGCTGGGCCTCGAACTTGCCGCGGTCGCGGTATTCGAGCCGCACGCGGCGGTCGAGCTTGCCGTCGAGCTCGTCGTCGAGCTCCGAGGCCGTTTCGAGCAGCGCCTCCTTCAGTTCGTTGAATACGGCGAACGTCTGGTCGAAGACGCGCTGTTTGAGTGTCGATTTCTCGACGATGGTTTGCAGAATCTTACTCCTCAGCGGGGGATTTTCCATGATCTCTATCGGTATGTTGTGTTTTACTTAACGTATCTTCACCTGCGCACCCTCGGTCAGCGCCGTGCGGCGGTCGAGGCGGTTGAGTTTCTCGATCGAGCGGCTGCGGATGCCGTAGCGCTGGGCCAGGATGCGGACCGTCTCGCCCTCCCGGGCCGTGTGGAGCAGGGTGCCGCCCTCCCAGTGCCGCTTCTTGCGCTCGATGTAGATGCGGTCGCCCGCCGCAGGCTGCGCCGTGCCGCGCAGGTCGTTGAACCTGCGCAGGTTCGAGGCCGAGATGCGGAAGTTGCGGCCGATGGACTCGAACGTGTCGCCCGCGCGCGCCGTGATGTGGTGCACGCCGTTGGTCATGCCGACCGTGTAGCCGCAGTGGCCGTTGATCGTGACCCCGAAGGCGTCGGGGTCGATCGGGCACTCCGCGGCGGCTTCGGGCACGCGGGGCGCGGCGCACGGGGCGTCGGGCAGCGGGACCGCAATGCCGCGCGACTCGGCGTAGAGCCGTTCGCCGTTCTCGCGGTCGAGCAGGTAAAGGCGGTTCTCCTCGATGATGCGCACGAGGCGTTCGGCGTAGTCGGGCGCCGTGGCGTAGCCCGCGGCCTTGAGCCCCCGGGCCCAACTGCGGTAGTCGGTCGAGGAGTAGGCGAAGAGCGAGTCGTAGCGCGGCTGCGAGTCGAGGAAGCGGGCGTGGTCGTCGTAGGAGTCTTCGACCGTAGGGTAGCTGCGGAAGCATTCGCCCTTGGCGTCGTCGTCGTGGTATACGCGGTCGCCCGTCCAGTCGCGCTTGCACTTGATGCCGAAATGGTTGTTCGACTGGCGCGAGAGCCAGCTGTTGCCGGCGTTCGACTCCAGCAGTCCCTGGGCCATGGTGATGCTGGCCGGAATGCCGTAGCGCTCCATGTGCGCCACGGCGATGGACTTGTAGCGGTCGATGTACTCCTCGCGCGTGATCTGCTGCGCCGCGGTGCAGAGCGGAATTGCGGCAAACAAAACCAGAATGCGTATTGCTTTTTTATAAATAATCATTATCTTTGTAATTAAACTTCGAACAAAGGTATAATTTTCTGCGGAAAATTACAATATTAACGACAAAGCTATGTTTACCGAAAACGCCAATCAGATTTTCCGGAAGTCCATTGCGGACTATCACCGCTACGACGATGTGGACCGTGCGATCGAGAATCCGTATGCCGAGGGCAGCATCGAGCATCTGTTGTACATGAAAAACTGGATCGATACGGTGCAGTGGCATCTGGAGGACATCATCCGCGATCCGCAGATCGACCCCTGCGAGGCGCTGAAGATCAAGCGCCGCATCGACAAGTCGAACCAGGACCGCACCGACATGGTGGAGTACATCGACTCGTGGATGCTCGACAAGTACCGCAGCGTCGTGCCGCAGCCCGATGCACGCATCAACACCGAGACTCCGGCCTGGGCCATCGACCGTCTGTCGATCCTGGCGCTCAAGATCTGGCACATGGCCTGCGAGACGGAGCGCACCGACGTGGACGACGCCCACCGCGAGGCCTGCCGCCGCAAGCTCGCCGTGCTGGAGCAGCAGCAGCGCGACCTCTCGACGGCGATCGAGGAGCTGATCGAGGACATCGAAGCGGGCCGCAAGTACATGAAGACCTACAAACAGATGAAGATGTACAACGACCCGGCGCTCAATCCCGTGTTGTATGCCCAGTCGAAATAGGAAACCGCCCCGCCACCTGCTGGTGATCCGCACGTCGGCCATGGGCGACGTGGCGATGCTGCCGCATGCGCTGCGGGCGCTGAAGGAGGCCTATCCCGAACTGAAGGTCACGGTGGCTACGCTGCCGCTGTTCCGGCCCTTCTTCGGGGGTCTCGACGTCGATTTCTTCGACGTGGACACGCAGCGCACCCACCGCACGCTGCGCAGCATGTTCGCCCTGGCGCGTCAGATCCGCCGCATGGGCGTGGACGGCGTGGCCGACGTGCACGACGTGTGGCGCACGAAGAGTTTCCGCATCGCCCTGCGTCTGGCCGGGATGAAGACCGCGCATATAAATAAAGGTCATATCGAAAAGTGGATGCGTCTGCGCGGCGGTGCGTCGTGCGCGACGCCGCTCCGCCATACCGTGGGGCGCTATTGCGACACGCTGCGGCGTCTCGGCTTCCGGTTCGACGATCCCGAGCCCGCACGGAAGATCGCGCGTCCCAACCCGATGGGCGAGAAGCACGGCACGTGGGTCGGTTTCGCGCCCTTCTCGGCGCAGACGGGCAAGACCTATCCCGAAGCTGCGGCGCGCGAGGCGGTGCGCCTGCTGGCCGGGCGCTGCGACCGGGTGTTCGTGCACGGCGGCGGAGGCGACGAGCGGCGCTTCGCACAGGAGATGGAGGCGCTCTACGCCAATGTGACGGCGGTGTCGGGGCGCGTGAAGCTCGACGGGGAGATGGATCTGCTGTCGCACGAGGATTGCGTGGTTTCGATGGATTCGCTCGTGATGCACCTCGCGTCGCTGGTTGCCACGCCCGTGGTGTCGGTGTGGGGCGCGACGCACCCTTCGCTCGGATACATCGGTTACGGCTGCGATCCGTCGCTGGTGTTGCAGGCCGACATGGAGTGCCGCCCCTGCTCGGTGTACGGAAAGAGTGCCTGCCGCTTCGGCGACTATCGCTGCATCCACGCCGTCACGCCGCAGATGATCGCCGACAAGGTGTCGGAGGTGCTCGGCGCGGCGTCAGCCGCGGAGCGTGCTGCGGAGGCCGTATGCGCCGCGGAAGCGGAGCCTGTGCGGAAGGCGGAATAAGCGGTCCGAAGGCCGGCGGCGGCGACTTCCGCCGCGGTGCGGCAAGGCCGGAGACAATATATAATAATGTATCGACGGTGCCCGGTTTCCGGCCGGGCACGGTACGATTCGGGCCCGAGGATTGCTCCCCGGGCCCGAATCGTTCGCGGAGGGCGGTTATTCCGCCTGGGGTGCGGCCTGGAACACGGCTTTCAGCGTGTCGCCGTCGAGCAGCAGGAGCATCTCGCCGTCCATGTCGTAGCGCGTGGTCGATTCCACGGCCTCGAAGAACTCCATTTCGCGCTCCATGCCGGGGCAGGCCATGCGCGTGGCGGCCAGGGGGCCGATGCTCAGGGCGTTCTTCTCGCCCGCGGTGTAGCTGCCCGAGATGCGGTTGCAGGCGCCGATGCCCGAGAGGTGGTTCTCCTCGCCGAAGAGGAGCGTGAAGCGCTCCGTCTCGGGGGCGTAGGTGACGCCGCCCAGCTGCACGAGCTGCCATTCGGTGCCGACGAGCGGCCGGCGGTTCTTCTTCTGATAGGCCCGGCAGTGGCAGCATCCGACGGCCAGTGCGAGCAGCGCCGCGCCTGCGGCGAATTTCGAAATCGTGTTCATGATGATATTCATTCGTTTAGTGAAAAATTGCAAATAATCCCTTCGGGCGGTTGCAAAGATAACCAATAAAAACCGTACCTTTGCATACAACCAGAAAAACAAGATTGCTTTTGTTATGAAGAAAATCATCGCATCGCCGCTGGCCCCCAAGGCCGTCGGCCCCTATTCCCAGGCCGTCGAAGCGGGCGGCGCTCTCTACGTGTCGGGCCAGCTGCCCATCGACGGCGCTACCGGCAAGATGGCCGAGGGCATCGAGGCCCAGACCCGCCAGTCGCTGGACAACCTGGGCCACATCCTGCGCGAGGCCGGATACGACTATTCGAACGTGGTGAAGACCACCGTGCTGCTCGACAGCATCGGCGACTTCGCGGCCATGAACGCCGTGTACGCCGAGTACTTCACCGCCGAGATGCCCGCGCGCATGTGCTACGAGGTGGCCAAGCTCCCGATGGGCGCGCTGGTCGAGATCGACGCTGTAGTCGTGAAGTAAGGTCCGGTCGCCGGACATGGATGCGCCGCAGGTTGCTGTGGCGCGTCTTTTTGTCTTTTGTAGATAATTTGTGGATAAGTTCGGCCGCCCGACGCGGGAAACGACCGAAAAAAAAAGCAATTTTGCAGACCGGCTTCCGGGCCCGCAGCTCCGGAACGAACGGATAAAAGCCATACGAAGCAATGTCAAAGAATACACAACACGAAGCGCCGCAGAAAGTAGCCTACAACGATGCGGTAGCCGAGTCGAAGGCCTATTTCGGCGGCGACGACCTCGCGGCCACGGTGTGGGTGAGCAAGTACGCCCTCAAGGATTCGTTCGGCAACATCTACGAGTCTTCGCCGCAGCAGATGCACCGCCGCATCGCCGCCGAGATCGAGCGGATCGAGCGGAAATACCCCAACCCCATGTCGCAGGACGAGGTGTTCGAACTGCTCGACCGGTTCCGCTACGTCATCCCGCAGGGCGGTCCGATGACCGGCATCGGCAATAACTTCCAGGTGGCGTCGCTCTCGAACTGCTTCGTGATCGGCCACCGGAATCCGGCCGACTCCTACGGCGGCATCTTCCGCATGGACGAGGAGCAGGTGCAGCTCATGAAGCGCCGCGGCGGCGTGGGCCACGACCTGTCGCACATCCGCCCCACGGGCAGCCCCGTGCTCAACTCGGCCCTTACCTCCACGGGCATCGTGCCCTTCATGGAGCGCTACTCCAACTCGACGCGCGAGGTGGCGCAGGACGGCCGCCGCGGCGCCCTGATGCTCACGCTCTCGATCAAGCACCCCGACGCCGAGCGCTTCATCGACGCCAAGGTCGATACGGGCAAGGTGACGGGCGCCAACGTCTCGATCAAGGTGGACGACGAGTTCATGCGTGCCGCGCTGGCGGGCCGGAGCTACCTCCAGCAGTTCCCCATCGGCGCCGCGGAGCCGCTCTACGAGCAGCGGATCGACGCCGGGAAGCTGTGGGAGAAGATCATCCACAATGCCTGGAAGTCGGCCGAGCCGGGCGTGCTGTTCTGGGATACGGTGCTGCGCGAGAGCGTGCCCGACTGTTATGCCGACGAGGGATTCACGACCGTATCGACCAATCCGTGCGGCGAGATTCCGCTCTGCCCCTACGACTCGTGCCGCCTGCTGGCCATCAACCTGCTGAGCTACGTCGAGGCGCCTTTCACGGCGGAGGCGCGCTTCGATTTCGACAAGTTCCGCCTGCATGCCGCCAAGGCGATGCGCATGATGGACGACATCATCGACCTGGAGCTGGAGAAGGTGGAGCAGATCATCGAGAAGATCGCCGCCGACCCCGAGGACGAGGACATCCGCAGCGTGGAGCTCAACCTCTGGAAGAAGATCCGCGTCATGGCCCTCAAGCGGCGGCGCACGGGCCTCGGCATCACGGCCGAAGGCGACATGCTGGCCGCCCTGGGGCTGCGCTACGGTACGCCCGAGGCGACCGAATTCGCCGTGCGCGTGCAGCGCACGCTGGCGCTGGCGGCCTACCGCTCGTCGGTGGAGATGGCCCGCGAACGCGGCGCCTTCGAGGTGTACGATGCCGCGAAGGAGGCGGCCAACCCGATGATTCTCCGCATCAAGGAGGCCGATCCCGAACTCTATGCCGACATGGTGAAGTACGGCCGCCGCAACATCGCCATGCTGACCATCGCGCCCACGGGCACCACGTCGCTCATGTCGCAGACCACGTCGGGCATCGAGCCGGTGTTCCGCCCCGTGTACAAGCGCCGCCGCAAGATCAACCCCTCGGACCAGGACACGCACGTGGACTACATGGACGAGACGGGCGAGAAGTTCCAGGAGTACAACGTATACCACCATAACTTCGTGAAGTGGCTCGAAGCCAACGGTTACGACGTGTCGCGCCTCGATTCGATCACGGACGAGGAGCTGGCCTCGTGGGTGGAGGCATCGCCCTACCACGGCGCCACGGCCAACGACATCGACTGGGTGGCCAAGGTCGAGATGCAGGGTGCGATCCAGAAGTGGGTCGATCACTCGATCTCGGTGACGGTCAATCTGCCGCACGACGTGTCGGAGGCGCTGGTGGCCGACGTCTACCGCACGGCATGGGAGTGCGGATGCAAGGGCGTGACGGTCTACCGCGACGGCTGCCGCAGCGGCGTGCTGCTCGAAAAGGGCAAGAAGCGCACGTGCGACGACCATCCGGCCCAGGCGCTGAAGCGTCCCCGCTCGATTCCCGCGGACATCGTGCGCTTCAAGAACGGCTCCGAGGACTGGATCGCCTTCGTCGGCTTGCAGGACGGACGCCCCTACGAGGTCTTCACGGGCAAGATCGAGGAGGATGCCATGTACATTCCGCGCCGCATCAAGAAGGGATTCATCATCAAGGTGCGCGAGGAGGACGGATCGAAACGCTACGATTTCCAGTACGTGGACCGCTACGGCTACCGCAACACCATCGGCGGGATTTCGCGCCTGTTCGACGAGGAGTTCTGGAATTATGCGAAACTTATCTCGGGCGTGCTGCGTCATGGCATGCCTATTGAAAAGACCGTATCGCTCATCGAGTCGTTGCATCTGAACAGCGAAAGCATCAATACCTGGAAGACGGGTATCTGCCGTGCGCTGAAGCAGTACATTCAGGACGGCACGCGCTCGAAGGGCAAATGCCCGAGCTGCGGGCAGGAGCAGATGGCCTACCAGAACGGCTGCCTCACGTGCATGTCGTGCGGCTACTCCAAATGCGGCTGACACGGGAACCGGATACGATGAAATGAATTTGCCGTCGGGCATACGCAAACGCAGGATTTACCGCGTGACCCTCGTGGGTCTCGTGGTAAATCTCTTTTTGTCGGCGGGCAAACTCGTCGCCGGAATCGCGGGGCGCAGCGGTGCGATGGTCGCCGATGCCGTGCATTCGGTTTCCGACGCGGCCACCGACCTGGTGGTGATCGCCTTCGCGCGCATCTCGGCCAAGCCCGGCGACGCCACCCATGCCTACGGGCACGGGAAGTTCGAGACGCTGGCCGCCATCCTGGTCGCGCTGGCGCTGGCCGCCGTGGGCGGCGGGGTGCTCGTGCACGCCGTGCGGGCGATCCGCGACGTGGCGCACGGCGAGGTGCTGCCCCGGCCGGGCGTCGTGGCGCTCGTGGCGGCCGTGGTGTCGATCGCGGTCAAGGAGGCGCTCTATCGCTATACGATCCGTGCCGCACGCGAGGTGGAGAGCGCCAGCATGGCGGCCAATGCGTGGCACCACCGCAGCGACGCGCTCTCGTCGCTCGGCACGCTGGCGGGCATCGGCTGCGCCTATTTCCTGGGCGAGCGGTGGCGCATTGCCGACCCGATTGCGGCGCTGGCCGTTGCGGCGTGCATCTTCAAGGTGGTGTTCGACCTGCTGCGCGCCGGGGTGGACGAGCTGCTCGAACGCTCGCTGCCCCCAGCCACGGAGGACGAAATCCGGCGCATCGCCGCCGGGGAGGCGGAGGTGCGTTCGGTGCGGCTGCTGCGCACGCGGCGCCTCGGGCCCGCGATCGCCGTGGAGCTGCATCTGTGTGTGGAGGGGGCGATGACCGTCGTGCGGTCGCACGCCCTGTCGCTCCGTCTTGAGCGGCGCCTGCGTGAGCGTTTCGGTCCCGACACGCTGGTGGTGGTGCATGCCGAGCCGTGTGAGCCGGAGGCCGGGCACGGGGCCCGGTGAGCGGAGCGGGCGGTGCTTTTCGGCGGGATGCCTGTCTGCGGCGGATGCGGATGGAATGGAGCGACTGCATATCCGGCGGGATGCGGATGGCGGGGATGCGGCACGGAGTTTGCATGGGCGACGGAGGTTCGCGGAGTCGTCCGGTGCGCGGATTCCGGGGCGGAATTTGGAAATCCGGCGAAAAATGATTAACTTGCCTCCGCAAGGGAGGACATGAACGATGTCGTCCGTTTGAAAATTGATTGTTTGACTGCTCAAAACCGGATTGCCTATCGTAAGAAATCGACTCTTTGAACAATAAAAAAGAAGAGTGTATGGATTTACGGGTATTAAGCGACAAGACCTTGCTTAATCAGTATCTTG
>VSOO01000034.1 GCA_009774895.1 Alistipes sp.
ATTCTAATCTAACAATTATCTAAAATGTCGAAAATCATTACACTACGCAAGGGTCTCGACATCAATCTCCGGGGCAGCGCCTCCGAGCAGCTGGCCGAAGCGCCGGCGGCCGCCGAGTACGCTGTGTCGCCCCTCGATTTCGAGGGTGTGACTCCCAAATTGTTGGTGAAGCCCGGCGACCGGGTGAAGGCGGGTACGCCGTTGTTCTTCAGCAAGAGCGACGAGCGCATCCTGTTCACTTCGCCCGTCGGGGGTACGGTGGCGGCCGTCAATCGCGGCGAGAAGCGCAAGGTGCTCTCCGTGACCGTGACGCCCGATGCCGACCGACAGTACGAGGAGTTCCCGAAGCTCGACGTGCGCAGCGCGTCGCGCGAGGAGATCGTGGAGCTGCTGCTCCGCTCGGGACTGTGGCCGATGATCGTGCAGCGCCCCTACGGCGTGATCGCCAACCCCGACGACACGCCGAAAGCCGTGTTCGTCTCGGCGTTCGACTCGGCCCCCCTGGCCCCCGACTACAACTTCGCGCTGGCGGGCCGCGAGGCCGACCTGCAAACGGGTCTGGCCGCAATGCAGCGCCTGACGGAAGGCAAGGTGCACCTCTCGGTGCGCGCCGGTGCCGAGGGCCGCATGGCGTCGCTCAAGGGCGTCGAGCTCCACACCTTCGCGGGCAAGCACCCCGTGGGCAACGTGGGCGTGCAGATCCACCACATCGACCCCATCAACAAGGACGAGGTGGTTTGGACGGTCAATATCCAGGACCTGGCCATCATCGGCCGCCTGTTCAACGAGGGCCGCGTGGACATGACCAAGGTCGTGGCCGTGACCGGCTCGGAAGTCGCCGAGCCGCGCTACTGCCGCATCGTGGCGGGCGCCACGGTGGCTTCGGTGCTCGACGGCAACCTCCGTCCGCAGAAGGAGGGCGACCGCGTGCGCATCATCTCAGGCAACGCGCTCACGGGCCGCAAGACCGAGGCCGACGGCCACGTGGCGTTCTATGCCAACCAGCTCACGGTGATCCCCGAGGGCGACAAGTACGAACTGCTGGGCTGGGCCATGCCCCGTCTCGACAAGTTCTCGGTGTCGCGCTCCTACTTCTCGTGGCTCTGCCCCCGCAAGTCCTACGCGCTGGACACCAACCTCCACGGCGGCGAGCGTCCGTTCGTGGTCACGGGGCTCTACGAGCGCTACCTGCCGATGGACATCTACCCCACGTACCTGCTGAAGGCGTGCCTGGCGGGCGACATCGAGAAGATGGAGAACCTCGGCATCTACGAGGTCACGGAGGAGGATTTCGCACTCTGCGAGTTCGTCGATCCCTCGAAGATCGAGATGCAGCAGATCATCCGCAACGGTATTAACTTAATGATCAAGGAGGCTTAACGATGGGAATGCGTAAATTCATGGACAATCTGAAGCCCACCTTCTCCGAAGGCGGCAAACTGGGCTTCCTCGCATCGACGTTCGATGCGTTCGAGACGTTCCTCTTCGTACCGAACACGACGACCGCACGCGGCGCGCACATCCGCGACGTGAACGACATGAAACGTACGATGATCGTGGTCGTGGCGGCGCTGATGCCCGCCCTGCTGTTCGGTTTCTACAACACCGGCTACCAGCACTACCTCTCGCAGGGTTTGCAGCCCGAGTTCTGGGCCTCGCTGTGGTTCGGTTTCCTGAAGGTGCTGCCCATCATCGTGGTATCCTACGTCGTGGGTCTGGCCATCGAGTTCGGCTTCGCCCAGGCGCGCGGCCACGAGGTGAACGAGGGCTTCCTCGTGACGGGTATGCTCATTCCGATGGTCATGCCGGTCGATATTCCGCTGTGGATGGTGGCCGTGGCTACGGCATTCGCCGTGGTGATCGGCAAGGAGGTCTTCGGCGGCACGGGCATGAACGTCTTCAACCCCGCACTGGTGGCGCGAGCCTTCGTATTCTTCGCCTACACGCCCTCGATCTCGGGCGCCGAGGTGTGGATCGCGGGTCTCTCGTCGGGCGAGGGCGTGGTGGACGGCTTCTCGGGTGCCACGGCGCTCGAACAACTCGGCACCACGGGCACCATGAGCTACTCGGCGCTCGACGCGTTCCTCGGCTTCATCCCCGGCAGCATCGGCGAAACCTCGACGCTCGCCATCCTGCTGGGCGCCGCGCTGCTGCTCTTCACGGGCGTGGCCTCGTGGCGCACGATGGTGTCGGTGTTCGTCGGCGGTCTCGCGACGGGCTACCTCTTCCAGGCGCTCGGCGTGACGGCCTACCCCGCATGGTATCACCTGATCGTCGGCGGCTTCGCTTTCGGTGCGGTCTTCATGGCCACGGACCCCGTGACCTCTGCGCAGACCGAAACGGGCAAGTACATCGTGGGCTTCATGACCGGTGCGCTGGCCGTGCTGACCCGCGTGGTGAACCCGGCCTATCCCGAAGGCATGATGATGGCGATCCTCTTCATGAACGCACTGGCTCCGCTGGTGGACTACTTCGTGGTGGAGGCCAACATCTCGCGCCGCAAGAAACGTGGTTGTAAATTAGCAAAATAGGGGACTTATGGCAATGAAAAAATTCGTATGCAAAGTTTGCGGCCACGTGCATGAAGGCACCGCCGCACCCGACATCTGCCCCGTGTGCAAGGCACCCGCGAGCGAATTCGCGGAGCAGCCTGCGAAGAAGGGGATGTTTTCGGACAAGAACGGCAACCCTTATATTATAATGTATTCGACCGTCATGGTGGTCGTGGTCGCCACGCTGCTGGCCGTGGCGGCACTCGGGCTCCAGGCGCGTCAGAACGCCAACATGCTCAACGAGAAGAAGCAGGCCATCCTCCAGTCGCTCTTTGCGGCGGAGGCCGCAGCGGCCGAGACCGACGCCGCCGACTTCATCGCCGGCAAGGGCCTGGCCTACGACAGCTTCATCGAGGCTTCGGTGCTCGACGCCGAGGGCCGTGCCACGGAGGGCGAGGACGTATTCGCGCTGCTCGGCGACCTGAAGGCGTCGTTCGACGCGGGCAAATACCCGATTTTCGCCGCCGAAGACGGCCGCGTGGTGATTCCCGTGACGGGCAGCGGCCTGTGGGGTCCCGTGTGGGGCTACGTGGCGCTCGAAAAGGACATGAACACCGTGGCCGGCATCGTGCTCGACCACAAGGGCGAGACGCCGGGCCTGGGCGCCGAGATCGCCACGCCCAAGTTCCAGTCGTATTTCGTCGGCAAGAAGATCTTCGAAGGCGACGAGTTCGTGTCGGTGGCGCTGCGCAAAGGCGGTGCTTCGGCCGAACGCATCGACCACGAGGTGGACGCCATCTCGGGCGGCACGAAGACCTCGGACGGTGTGACGGCCATGCTCCGCAACAGCCTGTCGCACTATCTGCCCTATCTCGAAGCGCGTCGTGCGGCCGAGGCCGCGGGCGAAGTGTCCAACGCAGAAATAGCAGACAACAATGAGCAATAACATGAAATTTCTGACGGGTCCGTTCTCCGCGAACAACCCCGTCATCGTGCAGATCCTGGGTATCTGCTCGGCGCTGGCCGTCACCGTGCAGCTCAAGCCGGCGATCGTCATGGCGCTTTCGGTTACGGTCGTCACGGCATTTTCGAGCCTCGTGATGTCGCTGCTGCGCAACGGCCTGCCGTCGCGCATCCGCATCATCGTGCAGCTGGTGGTGATCGCCGCACTGGTGATCCTGGTCGATCAGGTGCTGAAGGCGTTCGTCTACGACATCTCGAAACAGCTCTCGGTGTACGTGGGTCTGATCATCACGAACTGCATCGTCATGGGCCGCGTCGAGGCTTTCGCCCTGGGCAACAAACCCTGGCCGGCGTTCCTCGACGGCGTGGGCAACGGTCTGGGCTACGGTCTGATCCTGATCATCGTGGCCTTCTTCCGCGAGCTGCTCGGCTCGGGTTCGCTCCTGGGCATTCGGGTGATTCCCGAGAGCTGGTACATGGCCGAGGGCGGTTTCTATTCGAACTGCGGCATCATGCTCTTCCCGCCGATGGCGCTCGTCATCGTGGGTTGCATCATCTGGGTGCACCGTTCGCGCAACAAGGATTTACAGGAAAAATAGGAGGATAGCGTATGGAATCTCTGAATATCTTCATCCGGTCGATTTTCATCGACAACATGGTCTTCGCCTTCTTCTTCGGCATGTGCTCCTACATCGCCGTATCGAAGAGCGTGAAGACGGCGCTCGGTCTGGGTGCCGCCGTGACCTTCGTCATGGTGATGACCGTGCCTCTGAACTACCTGCTGAACGAATACGTGCTCCGCGACGGCGCCCTGGCCTGGGCGGGTCTGCCCGAAGTGAACCTCAGCTTCCTGTCGTTCATCGTCTTCATCGCCACGATCGCGGCTTTCGTGCAGCTCGTGGAGATGGCGGTCGAGAAGTTCTCGCCCACGCTCTACAACCAGCTGGGCATCTTCCTGCCGCTGATCGCCGTGAACTGCGCCATCATGGGCGGTTCGCTCTTCATGCAGCAGAAGGTCGATGCCGGCGAGCTGACGTCGTGCTGGCAGTCGATCGTCTACGGTCTGGGCTCGGGTCTGGGCTGGTGGCTGGCGATCGTCATGATGGCCGCCATCCGCGAGAAGACGACCTACTCGCACATTCCGGCCGCACTGAAAGGCCCCGGCATCGCGTTCATCATCACGGGACTGATGGGTCTCGCGTTCATGATCTTCTCGGGCATTCAGTTCTAACCTTTAAAAAGAGAATTCGGAAAAATGGAATTAACGATTATCGTAGCAATTGTCGCCTTTCTGGTGGTGACCCTGCTTCTGGTGGGGCTGCTTCTCTTCGCGAAGGCGAAACTGACCTCGTCGGGCGAAGTCACCATCGACATCAACGGCGGTGAGAAAGTGCTGCGCGCCGAGAGCGGCTCGACCCTGCTGGCCACGCTGGCCGACAACAAGGTCTTCCTGCCTTCGGCCTGCGGCGGCGGCGGCTCGTGCGGCATGTGCAAATGCCAGGTGCTCGAAGGCGGCGGCGACATCCTGCCGACCGAAACGGGCTTCATCACGCGCAAGATGGCCAAGGAGCACTGGCGCCTGGGCTGCCAGGTGAAGGTGAAGAACGACCTGAAGATCCGCGTTCCCGAAGCCGTGCTCGGCGTGAAGAAGTGGGAGTGCGAGGTGGTGTCGAACCGCAACATCTCGACCTTCCTCAAGGAGTTCGTCGTGAAGCTGCCCGAGGGCGAGAACCTCAACTTCCGCAGCGGCGGTTACATCCAGATCGACATCCCGAAGTACGACGCGATCAAGTTCTCGGACATGGATGTGGACGAGCGCTTCCGCGAGGATTGGGACAAGATGAAGATGTGGGACCTGGTCGCTACCAACCCCGAGCCGACGTTCCGCGCCTACTCGATGGCCAACCACCCGGCCGAGGGCAACATCATCATGCTCAACATCCGCATCGCCACGCCGCCGTTCGACCGCGCGACGGGTTCGTTCATGAAGGTCAATCCGGGCATCTGCTCCTCCTATGTCTTCTCGCGCAAGCCGGGTGACAAGGTGACGATCTCGGGCCCCTACGGCGAGTTCTTCCTGCCGGCGAACCTGCCCGACACGCAGGAGCTGATCTTCATCGGCGGCGGTGCGGGCATGGCGCCCATGCGCAGCCACATCATGCACCTGTTCAAGACGGAGAAGACCAACCGTCCGGTATCGTTCTGGTACGGCGCCCGCGCGCTCAAGGAGGCTCCCTATCTCGACGAGTTCCATCAGATCGAGAAGGATTTCCCCAACTTCACGATGAACCTGGCGCTCGACCGTCCGGATCCCGAGGCCGACGCCGCAGGCGTGAAGTACACCGCAGGCTTCGTGCACAACGTGCTGTACGAGAACTACCTCAAGAACCACGAGGAGCCGGAGGGCTGCATCTACCTGATGTGCGGACCTCCGATGATGATCGCCTCGGTGGTGAAGATGCTCGACAGCCTGGGCGTACCGCCGGAGAACATCCTCTACGACAACTTCGGATCGTAACGCGCGATCCGCTCACGCAAACGACGCAGCCCCGGATATTCCGGGGCTGCGTTTTTCTTCGTGCCAGCGCCGTTCGTCCGCCACCGGGCGCCCGCACGGACCGTGCGGGGTCCGGATCGCCCGGCAGGGCGCACTGCGGCATACGACGGGGGTTGCGGAGCGTTCGCCCGCCGGTCGTTCGGGTCATGCGAAGCGGCATGCGCCCCGGCCCTCCTGCCGCGCGAGGCAACTGCTGCCCTACACCGCTGCGCCCGCATCCCCGGGGGCACTCGAAGCGCGCACGGCGCCGGCACACACCCGGAACGACAATGCGTCACCTCCGCCCGCACGACCGGATCAGAGCCTCATGCGCTCCAATTCGTCGCGGAGGCGGCGCAGCAAGTTCCGGCACTTGAGGTGAGGGCTGTGCGTCTTGGCCGCCTCCTCCATGGTCTTGCACAGAAATTCGAGGAACTCCTCGGCTTCGCCCGGCGACATGTACTTCAGAATATCGGTCCACGCGCGGACGCCCAGCTCCATGTGCCGCGGCATCTTGGGATACTTCGGATAGACGATCCGCTGATGCAGGTCCCTGCGAAACGTATCGGGCCCGATCCCGGTCACGGGGCGGATCAACAGGCGATAGACCTAAATGTGCGTGCGGCGCAGGTTGCCAGGTTCGAAGAAATACCTGTCCGCCGTTTGAACGAATACGGCTCTGAATCTACGGTAATTATCTTTTGTCATGCTGATTGTTTGAATTATCGAAGCGTTTTGAATGACGCGAAATAATCGCACCTTCCCTGTTTCTGCGGTCGTATAGCACTTCCGACACGATAAAGAGTCCGTTTCATATTTTGCAATGCAAAATTGTATAATACACCAAGGTTCGACAAACCGAGTATGCATGGTGCATACTCTATTTTTTCAGTAGGCGCCGAGGCGCACCGCCGAGACAGCGCTACCGAAAAATCAGCGCATCCGCGCGCAATTGCGCGAAAAAAACGTATTTTTGCCGCGTATGCCGTATCCCGAAGTCAATATCCACACCCACCGTCCGACAGGACGGGGCATCGAGCTGCGCACCGCGGGCATCCACCCGTGGGATGCGGCCGGAGCCTGCGCCGCGGAGCTGCTGCCGATCGGTGCGGAGGTGCAGGCGATCGGCGAGATCGGCCTCGACGCCGTGCGCGGACCCGCTGCGGACGAACAGCTGCGCGTGCTGCGCGAACAGCTCGCCCTGGCCGAACGGCTCGGGCTGCCCGTGGTGCTGCACTGCGTCAGGGCGTTCGAGCCGCTGATGCGCGAACTGGCCGCATACACGCTGCCGGGTGTGATTTTCCACGGCTTCATCGGCTCGCCCCGGCAGGCGCAGCGCGCACTCGACGCGGGCTGCTACCTCTCGTTCGGGCTGCGCTCCTTCCGGTCGCCGCGCACGGTGGCGGCACTGCGCGCGACGCCCGAAGACCGGCTGTTCTGCGAGACGGACGACGGCCCCGAGCCCATCGGCGCCGTCTATGCCCGCATGGCCGCACTGCGCGGCGCGGAGCCCGAGGCACTGCGGCGGAGGCTATGGGAGAACTACGAACGACTATTCGCAAAACGATGACTTACGACTGGATGGAACGGACCGGGCTGCTGCTCGGCGAAGAGAAACTCGACCTGCTGCGCCGGGCGCACGTGCTGGTCGTGGGCGTAGGCGGCGTGGGCGCCTACGCCGCGGAGATGATCGCCCGCGCGGGCGTGGGGCGCATGACCCTCGCCGATGCGGACACCGTGTCGCCGAGCAACATCAACCGCCAGCTCGTGGCGCTGCACTCGACCGTGGGACGCCCCAAGGTCGAGGTGCTGGCCGAGCGCCTGCGCGACATCAACCCCCGGATCGAGGTGCACGCGGTGAACGAATACATCCGCGACGAAGCCACCGCACGGCTGCTCGACGCCGCGCACTACGACTACGTGGTGGACGCCATCGACACGCTCTCACCCAAGCTGGCGCTGATCGTCGAGACGCTCGCACGCGGCCTGCCCCTGGTCAGCTCGATGGGCGCCGGGGCCAAGATGGACCCCACGCAGCTCGAAATCGACGACATCGGCCGCACGCACCACTGCCCGCTGGCCCACATGCTCCGCAAACGGCTCCACAAGGCGGGCATCCGCACGGGATTCCGCGCCGTATTCTCGCCCGAACCCGTACGCGAGGGGGCGATGATCCGCTGCGAGGAGCAGAACAAGAAATCGAACGTCGGGACGATCTCCTACCTCCCGGCACTCTTCGGCATCGGATGCGCCTCGGTGGTCATCCGCGGCCTCATACACGAACTGGACTGACACACACGAGACCATGCAACAGAGACCGAACATCGTCTTCCTCGACGAATACTCGCTGGGCGGCGCCGACCTCTCGGCCATCCGCGCCCTGGGCCGCTATACGGGCTACGAAGTCACGCCGCCCGACCTGGTGGCGGAACGCTGCCGCGACGCCGAAGTGGCCATCACCAACAAGGTGCCTTTCGACCGCGCCGCGATCGAGGCGCTGCCCCGGCTGCGGATGATCGCCGTGGCCGCCACGGGCGTGAACCACATCGACCTCGAAGCGGCTGCCGAACACGGCGTCGAGGTGCGCAACGCCGCAGGCTACTCCACGCACTCGGTCGCCGAAACCACGATCGGCGCCGCCATCGCCCTGCGGCGCCAGGTGCTCTACTACGACCGCTACGTGAAGAGCGGCGCCTATGCCGCCTCGCCCGTGCAGTACCACTTCGGGCGCACCACGCACCGCCTCTACGGCTCGCGCTGGGGCATCGTGGGCCTGGGTGCCATCGGCCGCGCCGTGGCCCGTGCGGCCGAGGCGCTCGGATGCGAGGTGCGCTACACCTCCACCTCGGGCGCGGTGCGCGAGGAGCCCTACCCCGCACTCGCGTTGGACGAGCTGCTCGCATGGGCCGACGTGGTGTCGGTCCACTGCCCGCTGAACGACCGCACGCGCAACCTGATCGGAGCCGCGGAGCTGGCGCGCATGCGCCCCTCGGCGCTGCTTATCAACGTGGCCCGCGGCGGCATCGTGGACGAAGCGGCGCTGGCCGCAGCACTCGATGCCGGCCGGATCGCGGGTGCGGCGCTCGACGTCTTCGCCGAGGAACCCGTCCGCGCGGACAACCCGCTGCTGCACCTGGCCGATCCCGACCGGCTGCTGCTCTCGCCGCACAACGCCTGGTCGCCCGTGGAGGCGGTCGAGACGCTGGTGGAGTGCATCGCCCGCAACATCGCCACGCTCCGCGCATAGGGGCCGCCGGCTCAGCGCGCGGCTTCCGGTATGCGGAGCATCACGACGGGCTGCTCGCGCACCTCGTCCAGAGGCTGCGCGCAGTACCGCACCCGGTCGAAGTCGATTTCCCGGAGGTCGATGCAGCGGATCGAATTATCGTAGGCCGTCTTGTAGTAGACCCGACGGTTCGTGAGGTCGATGGCCGAGGTCCACTGCGTGGCGCTCGGAATGTCCGGGCACTCCCCCGCGGGGTGCTGGATGCCGATCGGAACGTCGAAGTTGTTGAGCAGGTGGAAGCATTGCAGCACGGTGTCGAAAGCCGTCGCGCGCTGCGGGGCCGTATTGCGGTAGAACGCGGCGCGCACGAAGCGTGACGGCGGCGTGTCGTCGCCCGGAATGCCCAGGAAACCGCTGTTGCCCCCGAGCGGCCGCAGGGTGACGCCGCCCAGCCGCTGCTCGGCAGCATCGCCGGGACGCAGGTTCACGTAGTTGTCGAGGTTGGTGAGCTGCCACTCGAAACCGGGCGCATTGGTCAGCACGCCCACCTCGTTTTCGAAGAAGCGGGGCACGCCGTCCACGATCTCCAGCACCGCCTGGCGGCCCGAAGGCTCCCCGAGGCGCCAGTGCACCACGGAGGCGGCTTCGAGCCCCACGACCCGCACCGAGGCGATCGCCTCCTTCACCTCGTCGATCGAGGCGCACTGCGTGAGGATCCACGCCACGACTTGCAGATCGGAGAGCGTGCGGCCGCTCTGCGCCGGATCGTAGGAGTCGTAGCCCCCGAAGCGGGGGAAGAAGAAGAGTCCGGCGGAGAGTCCCGCCTCGTTGATCCCCTCCGCGATGAACTCCCGCTGCACGACGGTCAGACCCACGGTTCCGTATTTTGCCGTGAAGGAGAGACCGTTCGCCCCCTCGGGGGTAAAGGAGGTCAGGCGCTCGCCCCGGGGGATGACCACCCAGTCGCTCCGCAACGCCCCGCGCGACCACTCGATCGTGCGGGCCTGGACGTAGCCGCCGTCCGCGGCCGTGAGCGAGATGCCGGTGCAGGCCACCGCCTGAAAACCGCCGCCGCAGGCCGCGGCGACACCCAGTAACAGATTCATAGCCGTACTTTTCATACCATCATAAGGATTACAGGACTCGTCATGGCGGCGGAGAACACAAAACACACGCCACACCGCTCCGAAAGACCGGCGATCGCACACCGCCGCACGCCAAACGGAAGCCGCCCGGCACGAAGCATCGTACCGGACGGCATGCCGTGCGACGGCCCGTCTACTCCAGCCGTCGCGCGCCGTCGGAGATCACCACGTCGTACACCGCGGGTTCGTGGCCGTAGCGGGCCGCAAACCGCTCGCGGGCCGCGGCGACGAAGCGGTCGCAGCGCTCCGCGCGCACCAGGTTGATCGTGCAGCCGCCGAAGCCCCCGCCCATGATGCGGGCGCCGGTCACGCCGCACGCGCGGGCCGTATCGACCAGGAAGTCGAGCTCCTCGCACGACACCTCGTAATCCTGCGAGAGGCCGCGGTGCGTCTCGTACATGCGTTCGCCCACGGTTTCGTAGTCGCCGCGGCCCAGCGCCGCGCACACGTCGAGCACGCGCCGCTCCTCGCCAATGACGTAGCGGGCACGGCGGTAATCCTCCTCCGCGATGCGGTCCCGGACGGCTTCGAGCTCCTCCGCCGTCGCACCGCGCAGGTATTCGCGGCCCAGGGCCGCCGCCACGCGTTCGCACGACGCACGCCGGTCGTTGTAGGGCGAGCCCACCAGCTCGTGCTTCACGCGCGAGTCGAGCAGCACCAGGCGGTAGCCCTCGGGGTCGAACGGGAAATACTCGAACTCCAGCGACCGGCAGTCGAGGCGCATGAGGCACCCCCTGCGGCCGAACACGGAGGCGAACTGATCCATGATGCCGCACTTCACGCCGCAATAGTTATGTTCGGTGGCCTGCCCGATGCGCGCCAGCTCGAAACGGTCGATGCCGCAGCCGCACAGTTCGTTCAGCGCAAAGGCGTAGGCCGATTCGAGCGCCGCCGACGAGGAGATGCCCGCAGGCAGAGGCACATCGCCCGGGAACACTGTGTCGTTGCGCTGGACGCGGCGGCCGCGGTTGGCGATCTCGCGGGAGACGCCGAAGATATTG
>VSOO01000035.1 GCA_009774895.1 Alistipes sp.
TGTTCGTCACGGGCACCTCGGCCGTCGGCACGAGGTAGAAGTTGTCGGCCGTGGCGTGGTACATCTGTCCCTCCTTGTCGGGCAGCTGTCCGGTGCCGAAGCCCGAGGCCTCGTTGATCATGATCGGGGGCTCGATTTCGAGGTAGCCGGCGCGCGTGTTGCAGTCGAGGAAGTAGTCGATCAGCGCACGCTGGAGGCGCGCTCCCTTGCCCTTGTATACGGGGAAGCCCGCGCCGGTGAGCTTCACGCCCAGGTCGAAGTCGATGATGTCGTATTTGCGCGCCAGCTCCCAGTGGGGCAGCGGGTTTTCGGGCAGCTCGGTGTAGCTCTCCACCAGCTTCACCACCACGTTGTCCTCGGCCGTGCGCCCCTCGGGCACGATGTCGGCGGGGAAGTTGGGCAGGGTGACCACCACGGACTGCAATTCGTCCGCCGCGGCTTTCTCCTCGGCCGCGAGACGCACCGAGCGCTCCTTGAGGTCGGCCACGAAGCGTTTGCGCTCCTCGGCCTCGTCGCGGCGGCCCTGGCCCATGAGCATGCCGATCTGCTTGGCGGCCTTGTTCTGCTCGGCCAGGCAGGCGTCCAGTTCGGCCTGGAGGGCCTTGCGGCGGTCGTCGAGCTCCTCGATGCGTGCGAGGGCGGGTGCGGCGTCGATGCCTTTTTTCGCGAGTTTCCGGATCGCAAGCTCCCGGTCGTCGCGCAGTTGCTTTAACGTAAGCATATTCTATTCGTTCGTTTTCGTTGTGTCGGATTGGGTATGTGTGCGCAAAAGTACGAATTTTTTCCTATTCTTGTCACCCTCGCGGCGCTATTTCGGGCGGCCGGGGCCGCCGGAGGCGGAATCGCGCCGGCGGTCGCTGCGGCCGCGCCGGGGCGCTTTGCGGCGGAGATAATCGCCGAATCGGCCCCGTGAAGTTTGTCCTTTTGTCGGGAAAGTGCTATCTTTGATTCCGCAATGCACGGCCCAAGGGCGGCTCAGGCCGCTCCGCAGGGCGTGCGACTTAATGCCAATAAACTTAAAATTAGATTCATATGTCAGAAATTACGACTTTGAAGCCCCGCCTCGTGTGGGAGCTGTTCGACGCCATCACCAAGGTGCCGCGCCCCTCGAAGCGCGAGGGCAAGATCATCGAGTACCTCGTGGCGTTCGCCAAGGAGCACCGGCTCGAATACCGGAAAGACGCCATTGGCAACGTGGTGATGCGCAAGCCGGCCACGCCGGGCTACGAGGCGAAGCCCACGGTGATCCTCCAGGCCCATATGGATATGGTGTGCGAGAAGAACTCCGACGTGGAGTTCGACTTCGAGCACGACCCCATCCGCACGCGCATCGAGGACGGCTGGGTGCGTGCCGAGGGTACGACGCTGGGCGCCGACTGCGGCATCGGCATGGCCGCGGCGCTGGCCATGCTGATCGACCCCGAGGCGGAGCACGGTCCGCTGGAGGCGCTCTTCACCGTGGACGAGGAGACGGGCCTCACCGGCGCTTTCGAGCTGGGCGAGGGGATGCTCACGGGCAAGTACCTCATCAACCTCGACTCGGAGGACGATGGCGAGATCTTCATCGGCTGTGCGGGCGGCATCGACACCATCGCCACGTTCCGCTACACGCCCGAGGCGGCGCCGAAGAACTACTCCTTCTTCCGGATCGACGTTTCGGACCTGCTGGGCGGCCACTCGGGCGACGACATCAACAAGGGCCGCGTCAATTCGAACAAGACGGTGGCCCGTCTGCTGTGGGAGGGCATGCAGAGCTACGAGCTGCGTCTGAGCTACTTCGACGGCGGCAACCTGCGCAACGCCATCCCGCGCGAGGCCTACGCCGTGTTCGGCATTCCCACGCGCCTGCGCGAGGAGTTCCTGTCGCGCTGCCGCCTCTTCGCCGACGACCTCCACGCCGAGTTCAAGCTCCGCGAGCCCAACTTCCGCATCACGCTCAACGAGATGCCCGAGGTGGACACGGTGCTCGACATGCGCACGCAGACCGGCCTGATCCAGTCGCTCGTGGGCGTACCCAACGGGGTGATCTCCATGTCGTTTGCCGTGCCGGGGCTGGTCGAGACCTCCACCAACCTGGCTTCGGTGAAGTTCGGCGAGGACAACACCATCGTGGTCACCTCGTCGCAGCGTTCGTCGGTCGAGAGCGCCAAGACCTACGTCATGCAGATGGTCGAGTCGGTCTTCGCGCTGGCGGGTGCCGACGTGGCCCACTCGGACGGCTATCCGGGCTGGACGCCCGACCCCGAGTCGAAGCTGCTCGAAACCACCGTCGCGAGCTACCGCCGCCTCTTCGGCGACGAGCCGAAGGTCAAGGCCATCCATGCGGGTCTGGAGTGCGGACTCTTCCTGGAGAAGTACCCCGAGCTGGAGATGGTGTCGTTCGGTCCCACGCTGCGCGGCGTGCACTCGCCCGACGAGCGGCTCGAAATCGCTACCGTACCCAGATTCTGGGAGTTGCTGTCAGATATTCTCAGACACATTTGATGCGATTACGTTGGGCCTTCGTGCTGGCGGGCCTCATGCCGGCACTCGGGGCTCCGGCGCAGGAACCCGAATACTATCCTTACGAAACGGAGTCGGAGGAGCGGCGCGAGGCGCTGCTCACCGACTCCGCGCTTTTTTACCGCGCCGTGCAGTCGCCCGACGACCTCTACGACGCGGTCGCGGGGTACAACCTCGCGTTCGTGCGCACCGCACGCCGCGGCATGGCTTTCGAGCCGTGTCCCACGACGGTCGAGGGCTTCGCGGTGCCCGTGCGCCACGCTGCGGCGTTGCGTGCGCTCGGCGCCTCGGAGGTGCGCCGTGCGGGGTTGGAGCAGGCGCCCGGGCTTCACGGCACGGCGAACGGCGTGCGCGATTTCCGCTTTGAGGGCGAGCCGCTGCCCGCGGGGCGTCTCTCCGCGGGGCTCACCGACCGCAACTACCGGGGTGTCGTGCGCTTCTCGTGGCGCGGGGCCGTCGGCCGGGGCTGGCACCTGGCCGCGACGGCCGATGCGCGCACGGGGCGCGACCTGCATGTCGGGGGTGTCTTCACCCATGCGCTGACCGCCGCGTTCCGGGCTGCGAAACGCTTCGGCGACGGCCACGGCGTGTCGCTGCTGCTCGTCGTGCCGCCCTCGATGCGGGGCTTGCGCGCAGCCTCCACCGACGAGGCCTTCACCCTCACGGGCGACCGGCTCTACAACCCGTCGTGGGGCTATCAGGACGGCAAGGTGCGCAATGCGCGCATCCGGCGCGAATTCCGGCCCGTCGCCGTGCTCGCGGGCACGTTCCGGCTCGGCGAAACCACCGACCTGGAGGCCCGGGCCGCCGCGGAGGCAGGGCGGTCGGAGTACAGCACGCGGGGGTGGTACGACGCCCGCACGCCCATGCCCGACAACTACCGCTACCTGCCGAGCTATGCGGGCGATGCCGCCACGGAGGAGGCCTGGCGCAGCCGCGACCCCCGCTACACACAGGTCGATTGGGACGCGCTCCACGCCCGCAACCGCATGGCGGGCGGCGAGGCGCTCTATGCTCTGGAGGGACGCGTCGAGCGCCTGTGCCGCCTGCGCCTCGACGCGCTCTTCGCGACGCGTTTCGACGAGCGCATCGTGCTCCGCTACGGCGCCGCGGCCCACTACCGCTCGTCGCGCAACTTCAAACGCATGCGCGACCTGCTGGGCGCCGACTTCCTGACCGACATCGACCAGTTTCTGATCGACGACGACACCTACGGCAACCGCCTTCAGAACGACCTGCGGCATCCCGGACGCCGCATCGTCGCGGGCGACCGCTTCGGCTACGACTACGCGCTGGTGACCGCCGGCGCCGATGTGCGCGTGCAGGCCGAGTACCGCGCCGACCGTTTCCGGGCCGATTTCGGAGCTTCGGCGGGCAGCGCGGCGATTTTCCGTCGCGGTCATTACGAAAAGGAGCTCTTTCCCGGCGCACGCTCCTACGGCCGCTCCTCCGTGCTGCGTTTCGCGCCCTATGCGTTCACGCTCTCCGCCGGCTGGGCCTTCACGCCCCGCACCTACCTCGGGGCGTCGGTCATGATCGCGGCGCGCACGCCCGATGCCGACGACCTCTTCTGGCAGCCGCAGTACAACAACCGCGCGACGGACGATCCCGTGCTGCGCAAGGTCCGCGGGGCGGAGGCGGTGTTCAACCGTACGGGACGCACGGCCGACCTGCGCGTCGCGCTCTTTCTCGCCGATACGCGCGACGGCTGCGCCGCGGTGCGCTACTACGACGATGCGGAGGGTGCGTTCTGCGACATGAGCGTGCGCGGCATCGGCCTGCGGAGCTACGGGGCCGAGGCCGCCGCCGTGGTGCGCCCCGCACGGCGATGGACGCTGTCGCTGGCCGCTTCGGCCGGATGCTGCGAGTATTCGGCCGATCCCCGCCTGACGATCGTGACCGACGCCGACAACCGCCCGGTCGATACGGATGCCCGGAGCCGCATGGGCGGCTGCCGTGCGGGCAATGCGCCGCAGGTCGCGGGGTGTGCCGAAGCGGCCTACTTCGGGCCCCGCGGCTGGGGTTTCCGCGCCTCGGCGAGCTATGCGGGGCTGCGGTATGTCGAGCCCGCGCTGTTGCGCCGCACGGGGCGCATCGCACGTCAGGCCGCCGCGTCGCCCGAGGCATTCGCGCGCTTTACCGAACAGGAGCGCCTGCGCGACGCCTTCACGCTCGACGTGTCGGCCCACAAGACTTTCTATGTCCGCGAATCGCGGATTACGGTCTGGTGCGGCGTGCGCAACCTGCTGGGTTCCGACGACACGGTATACGCCGCCTACGAGTCGCTGCGCGTGCGGCGCACCCGGGCCGGCGACTTCTATGCCTATGCGCCGTTCGAGACACGCCGCACCTATGCCTATCCGCGGTCGTTCCACCTCTCGGTGTCGTGGCGGTTCTGAGGACGATTTACTGCATGCGGCGACGATTTCAGACGTTTTATTCCGATTTTATCGCTATCTTTGTCCGCTAAACTGAATCTTATGGCAGGATCGAACTTCGTAGACTATGTGAAGATTTTCGCCCGCTCGGGCCACGGAGGCGCCGGATCGGCGCACTTCCGGCGCGAGAAATTCGTGGCTTTCGGCGGTCCCGACGGCGGCGACGGCGGCAAGGGCGGCAGCATCGTGCTGCGGGGCGACAAACAATACTGGACGCTCATCCACCTCAAATACCAGCGCCACCAGTTCGCCGAGGACGGACAGAACGGATCGGGCGCACGCAGCTCGGGCAAGGATGCCCGCGACATCGTGATTCCCGTGCCGCTCGGCACGGTGGCCCGGCGGGTCGTGGAGGCCGAGGACGGCTCCACAAGCATGGAGTTCGCGGGCGAGGTGACGGCCGACGGCGAGGAGCTGGTGCTGCTTCGCGGCGGCCGCGGCGGCCTGGGCAACTGGCACTTCAAGTCGGCGACCAACCAGACGCCGCGCTACGCCCAGCCGGGCGAGGAGGGCGACGAGGGGGCCTTCGTGCTGGAGTTGAAGGTGCTGGCCGACGTGGGCCTGGTCGGCTTCCCCAACGCGGGCAAGAGCACGCTCCTGTCGGTCGTGTCGGCCGCACGGCCCAAAATCGCCGACTATGCGTTCACTACGCTCGAACCCAACCTGGGCATCGTCGAGGCGCGCGACCACAAGTCGTTCGTGATGGCCGACATTCCGGGCATCATCGAGGGGGCGCACGAGGGCCGCGGCCTCGGCACGCGATTCCTGCGCCACATCGAGCGCAACTCGGTGCTGCTCTTCATGATTCCGGCGGACACCGACGACGTGCGCCGCGACTACGAGGTGCTGCTGGGCGAACTCACGCAGTACAACCCCGAGCTGCTCGACAAGCGGCGTCTGCTGGCCGTGACGAAGTGCGACATGCTCGACGAGGAGCTCATCGGGCAGATGCGCGACCAGCTGCCCGAGGGCGTTCCGGCGCTCTTCATCTCGTCGGTGACGGGGCTCAACATCGCACGCCTCAAGGACATGCTGTGGGATGCGTTGCAGGAGTAGCGCGTAGCGCTCCGAAGAAATCCGCCTCGTAGTTGATGACGCGCAGCGAGAGTTCGCCGTTGAAATAATCCACGATACCGCTCACGGAGCCCTTGCCGGAAGGCAGGGGCTCCGCTGCGTAGTGGGCCGAGGGCAGCGTGCGCACGGAGAACGTGCGGCCCGCATCGTCGATGAGCGTGCGGAGCGTGGCGACGCGCTCGCCCGTATCGGGATCGGGAGCGCACCATGCGGCTCCCGCCTCGACGAAACGCACGCCTTCGAACCGCACGTAGCGGTCCGCATCGGCCGGGCCGACATCCGCGAGCAGGGCGGTGCGCGGCCGGCGCAGGTGGTTGTTGGGATTCGTGCAGCGGAGGTAGCGCCCGAGGTCGGCGCCGTCGATGCGATCGACGTCGTAGTCGCCCGTGGGGCGTGCGCCCAGCCGGATCTTGCCTCCGTAGTCGCCCAGTGCCAGGCCCGCGCAGTGCACGGTCAGCTCGCATCCGAGCGGAAAGAGGTCGGCCAGGGCCGTGCGGTCCACCGCGATGCTCAGGCCGCCCGTGGCGTCCTCGACGACGAGCGTGCGGGGGAATTCGCCCCTTAGGTCGTTGGCCGTGACCGTGCCGCGCACCGTGAGGTCCCGCGTGACGACGCATCCTCCGCCGGTTCCGAGCGACTTGAGGCAGGCGATGCTTACGAGCTCCGCCTGCGGCTCCGGGGTCGCCTTCGTGGCCGTGTCGCAGGCCCCGCACAGCAGCAGGGCCAGACTAAAACCAGCAATCCTTCTCATCGCGCATGCGCAGGGTGTAGCGGCAGGAGCCGTCGGACGCAGGGTCGCATTGCAGGATGCCGACCAGCAGCAGTTCGCCGTCGGGAATCTCGCGGTCGGCGAAGTCGGCATAGGAGCGGGTGTAGGTGTGGACGACGTACCCGTCGGCGTCGGTGAAACGCTTCGTGCCGCTCCATGTGGCCGACTCGTCGCCCTCGGGCGCGAAGCGCACGCCGTCCACGCGGACAAGCCGTCCGGCCATGTCGGGCCGCAGCGCGGTGATCCGCTCGCAGACAAGCGGCCGGAGGGGGCTCGTCTCGCTGCCGCGTGCGAGGCTGCGCTCCAGTGCCGGGCGCGAGCCGATGTAGTCCGTGGCGTAGCCGCTTCCCGCCGCGGGATAGAGGCCCAGTTGCAGCACGCCGTGGCTCTCGCCCACGGCGAGGCCGTTGAGATTGACCGCGATGCGGCATCCCACGGGGTAGAGGGCGTGGAGCCCGTCGAATCCGGCCATCAGCTCCGCCGCGCCCTCCTCCTCTTCGAAGACGAGCGAACGGTAGAAGTTGCCCGCGCGGTCGTGCGACGTCACGCGGCCCGCGACCACGATGTCCGACTCGATGCGGACCGTGGTGCCGGCGTACATGCGGTGCAGCTCCGCGAGCGTGGCGGTCGTGGCCGGCAGTTCGTTGGTGGCGACGGAGGGGGTCTCCGCCGAATCGTAGCAGCCGCCGAGCGCGAGGGCTGCGAGGAGAAAGAGTGCGAGGCGTGGCATGTTTTCAGGCTTCTATGCGTGAATCCTTGAGTCCGAGGAAGTAGAGTATGCCGTCGAGACCGATGGTCGAAATCGACTGCCGGGCCGTGGCTTTCACCTTGGGCTTGGCGTGGAATGCGATGCCGAGACCCGCGATGCTCAGCATCGGCAGGTCGTTGGCTCCGTCGCCTACGGCCACGGCCTGTTCGAGGTTGATTCCCTCGAACTGACACAGCAGCCGCAGCAGCTCCGCCTTGCGGCGGCCGTCCACCACTTCGCCCGTGAAGCGGCCCGTGAGGCGTCCCTCCTCGATTTCGAGTTCGTTGGCATACACGTAGTCGAATCCGTATTTTCGGCGCAGGTAGTTGCCGAAATAGGTGAAGCCGCCCGAAAGGATGGCGGTCTTGTAGCCCACGCGCTTCAGAATGGTCATCATGCGTTCGAGCCCCTCGGTGATGGGCAGGTTTCGCGCTATGTCCTCCATGACGTTCTCGTCCAGTCCTTTCAGCAGGGCCACGCGCTGCGTGAAACTCTCGCGGAAGTCGATCTCGCCGCGCATGGCGCGGGCCGTGATCTCGCGCACCTCGGCACCCACGCCGGCGCGGTCGGCCAGCTCGTCGATCACCTCGGTCTCGATGAGCGTGGAATCCATGTCGAAGCAGATCAGCCGGCGGCTGCGGCGGTAGATGTCGTCGCGCTGGAACGACACGTCGAGCCCCGACTCCGAGAGGCTCATGAAGCGCTCCTGCAAGGCGCTCTTGTTCTCGTCGGTGAGCGATCCGCGCACCGAGAGCTCGATGCACGACTTGGCGGCCCGGTCGTCCTCGTGGAGCGGCATGCGGCCCGTGAGGCGGCGTATGGCGTCGATGTTGAGTCCGTTTTCGGCCACCGTGCCCGTGACTTCGGCGATGTGGCGCGCGGTGACGCGGCGGCCCAGCAGCGTGATGATGTAGCGGTTCTTGCCCTGGCGGCCCACCCAGGCGTCGTAGTCGGCCTCGGAAATGGGCGTGAAGCGGATCATGACGCCCAGCTCCGAAGCCTTGAAGAGCAGCTCCTTCATGATGTTGCCCGACTTGTCGGAGGTCGTGCGGAACAGAATTCCGAGCGTCAGCGAGCGGTGGATGTTGGCCTGGCCGATGTCGAGGATGAATGCGTCGTAGCGGGCCAGTATCTCCGTGAGCGACGAGGTCATGCCGGGCTTGTCTTCGCCCGAGATGTTGATCTGAATGATTTCGACCTGATGTTCCATGTGCGTCCTGTTGTTCTGTTGCAAAGTACAAAGATAAGGATAAAAAACGGAAATCGGTTGCGATCTCCCCTCGGACCGGGTGCGAGACCTGCGGTCGTCGCGCTCCATCTTATATCGGTTGCGCCTCCCGCCGCTTTCGTCCGGGTCCGAATGCGTGCCGGCCGTGCCGACTCCCCCCCATATTCCGCTCCCCTTTTCCGGCAGGGGAAATGCGTGCCGCGCAGGGGTGCGCACTCCGGCTTTCCGGTTCTCCAGCCGTCGGCTCCGTCGCGCCCTGTGATCCTGTCGGCTCCGTCGCGCCCTGTTGTTCCATTGTCCTAGCGGGTACGGCGGAGCTGCCGGTGTCTCCGGGGGCCGTCCGTGCGCCGGAAAGCTTCGCCCGGGCGGAGCGCCTCAATAACCGAAGAGCTCCTCCTGGGTGAGTACCTGCACCGGACCGAGGGTTTCGAGGAACTCCATGTCCAGTTCGCGCGTGTCGCCCAGGATGCCGAACACGTAGTTTCTGCCGCGTACCCACTGCTCCTGGGTGCGACGTATGTCGTCGAGCGTCATCGACTCGATCGTCTCGTAGATGTGGCGGTTGCGGTCGGTTTTCAGCCCCATGTCGCAGGCCTCCACGTAGCTCCACAGCACCTCGTCGCGCACCGTGCGCACGGTGCGCATGCGGATCAGCAGGGCTTTCTTGGCGATGTTGAACGCGGTTTCCGATTCGGGCATGTGTTCGATGATCTCGGCGAAGGCCTCCACCGCTTCGCGCAGCTTGTCCGTCTGCGTGGCGATGAATGCCAGGTAGCCGTAGCCGGTATCCGTGTGGCGCGGCTCGGTGATGCCCGCCTGGGCCGAGTAGGCGAGGCTGCGGGCCTCGCGCATCTCCTGGAATACGACCGAGTTCATGCCGCCCCCGAAGTACTCGTTGTAGAGCCGCACACGGGGGTCGTTCGCCGGATCGTAGTGTTCGCCGCGGCACGACACCTGGAGGTAGCGCAGCTGGTTGGCGTCGAAATGCGCGACGTAGACTTTGTTTTCGGGTGTGAGGAGCTGCTGCATGTGGGGAGCGTCCGGTGCCTCGGTCCGCGTGGGTGCGGGGTGGTGGGCCGAGAGCTCCGACCGCAGCTCCTGCTGGCTCGCCGGTCCGAAGTAAAGGATGCGGTGGGGCCCCGCGAAGAGTGTGCGCACCGAGCCCAGCAGCTCTTCGGAGGAGAGCTCCAGCAGCCGATCGTCGGTGAGCGTCGTGGCCCGCACGAAGTCGGGGCCGTAAAACATCAGGCGCTGCAATGCGGTGTAGTTGCCGCTCTGGCTCATCTTGGCGTCCGCGCGCGACTTGAAGAGGTTCTCCTTCAGCGTGGCGAGGATCGCTTCGTCGGGCTGGGCCCGTGCGATCAGGTTCTCCACGATTTCCATCGCGCGGCCCATGTTCTCGCCCAGACCCGAGATGGTGACGTAGGAGCGTTCGCCCATGGTGCGGAGCGAGAAGTTGCAGGCGATGTCGTAGAGCTCGGCGTTGATCCGCTCGGCGCTCATGTCGGGCGTGCTCAGGTAGCGCAGGTAGCTCATGGCTGGCGAGAGGAGCGGATCGTGGGAGAAGCCGGTCTCGAAGACGTAGGTCAGCGTGAAGAGCCCCTCGCCGTCGTTGTGCTTGTAGAGCACCTCGGCCCCCGGTTCCCAGCGGAACGTGGACATCTCGCGGTTGTAGTTCACGAAGTGGGGTTCGATGGGATCGACCTGTGCGGCCTGCACCTCGCGCACGTAGCGGCTCGCAGTGTCGCGGTTCATGACGATGGGGGTGATGCGCGGCTTGCGGATCTTGCGCACGGTGGGGTCGGGGCCCTGGCGCTTGAAGACGATGGCGTAGCTGTCCGCACCCAGGTTCTCGCGCGCCCATGCCACGACCTGCTCCTTGGTGACGCGCGCCATGCGCTCCGTGCGGTGCACGGTCTCCGCCCACGGGGTGCCGTTGATGAACGACTCGATGTAGAGGTCGGCGCGGCCCTCGTTGGTGCGCAGCGTCTGCATGAGCTCGGCCTTGTGGTTGTTCACCGCGGCCAGGATCAGCCGTTCGTCGAAGTCGCCCTCGCGCAGACGGGCCACCTGCGCGAGCAGCAGGTCGCGCACCTGTTCGAGGCTCTGGCCCGCCTTGGGGCGGCCCTCCACCGAGATCATGCCGTAGTCCGCGCGCACGTAGGCCCCGGCATCGGACTTCAGGACCTGCTGTTTCTGGTTCAGGGCCAGGTCGAGCAGACCCGCCTTGCCGTTGTAGAGGATGCTGCCCACCAGCTCGGCCATGTCGGCGTCGGGAGTGGCCGCGCCGCCCGTGCGCCAGGCCAGCACCACGCTTTCGGCGTCGGTGCCGTAGACCCGCCGCACCACGGGTTCCGTGATCGGCGCCTCGGGTTCGAAGCACAGCTCCGGGACCTCCGCTCCGGGCTCCATGTCGCCGAAATAGCGGTCGATCACCTCGATCATCCGGTCGGGGTCGAAGTCGCCCGAGAGGCATACGGCCATGTTGTTGGGCACGTAGTAGGT
>VSOO01000036.1 GCA_009774895.1 Alistipes sp.
AGATTTGTATAAGAGAGAGCCTTGTTGGTGGTGAGCAGCTCGCCGCGCTGGCGCAGCTGCTTGGTGTAGATCGAGTCGGGGTCGAGGTAGTAGTTGAGCGCGAACGAGATGCAGGACGTAATCATCAGCGGGATGAAGAGTTCGTAGCCGTTCGACAGTTCGGCGATGAGGAAGATCGAGGTGAGGGGCGCGTTCATGACGCCCGACATGACGCCCGCCATGCCCACGAGCGTGAACGACACGAGCGAGAGGTGCCAGCCGAAAGCGAGGTTGCACACGAGGGCCGTGACGGCGCCGAGGAAGGCGCCGACGAAGAGCGACGGCGCGAACGTACCGCCCACGCCGCCCGCGGCGTTCGTGGAGGCCATGGCCACGACCTTGAAGAACATGGTGGCCACGATGAAGAGAATCACCACCCAGTCGATGTCGCGGAAAGCGTAGAAGAGCGACTTGTCGAAGAGCTCCTGCGCGTTGCCGTTCATGAGCGACGAAAAGCCCTCGTAGCCCTCGCCGTAGAGAGGCGGGAAGACGTAGATGAGCACGCCGAGCACGATGCCGCCCGCGATCCACTTCTTGTACTGCCTGTCGAAGCGCTTGAACCACGACCCGATGCGCGAATTCACCGTCGTGAAGTAGTAGGCCATCAGGCCGCTCAGGCAGCCCAGCAGGATGAACAGCGGGATCTGTATGGGCTGGAAGAAGTCCTCGGGTTTGAGCGTGACGGCCAGGATGGGGTCGAAGCCGCGCAGGATAAAAGCCATCGTCGTGGCCGTGACGGAGGCGATGAGCAGCGGCACGATCGACCCGGCCGTGAGGTCGAGCATCAGGATCTCCAGCACGAAGACCACGCCCGTGATCGGTGCCTTGAAGATGGCCGCCAGGGCGGCGCCGGCGCCGCAGCAGAGCAGCAGCGTGGTGTGTTTGTAGTTGAGGCGCGTGAGGCGCGCCACGTTCGAGCCGATGGCCGCGCCCGTGAGCACGATCGGGGCCTCGGGACCCACCGAACCGCCGAAGCCGATGGTCGTGGCGCCGCCCACGACCGAGGTCCAGCAGTTGTGGGGCGCGATGTGCGATCCCTTGCGCGACATGGCGTAGAGCACGCGCGTCACGCCCTCCGAGATGTTGTCCTTGACGATGTAGCGTACGAACAGCGTGGCCAGCACGATGCCCACCGCCGGGTAGACGAGGAACAGGAACTGCGACTTCTCGACCGGGAACCAGTTCACCAGGCAGCTCTTGATTACGTGGAGCAGGATTTCGAAGGCGTAGGTGCCCAGTCCGGCCAGGATGCCCACGACCACGGCCAGCACCATGAGCATCTGCCCCGTGTTCAGCCGCCGTGTGAGGTGGAGGAACCAGAGGTAGAGCCGCTCGGGGTGGCGGATCGTCTTGCGGAGGGTGCGCAGCAGGGACTGCATCGGTTACTGTTCGTTACGGTATTGTTTCTCCTGGGTGTCGATCAGCTCGCGGTCCTCGAAGTAGTCGATCCGCATGGCCTTGCGCACGTCGCGCAGCGTGGCGGACGCCTTGAGTCGCGCTTTCCGCGAGCCCTCTTCGAGCATGCGGTAGACCTCGCCGATGCGCTGTTCGAACGTGCGGCGCCGCTCGCGCATGGGGGCGAGCGTCTCCTCCAGCACGGCGATCAGGAAGCGCTTGACCTTCACGTCGCCCAGACCGCCGCGACGGTAGTGCGCCTTCAGTTCGTCGAGCGAGGCGTAGTCGGGCAGGTATTTGGCGAAATGCTCGGGGCGGCTGAAGGCGTCGAGGTAGGTGAAGACCGTGTTGCCCTCGATCTTGCCGGGATCCTCCACGCGCAGGTGATCGGGGTCGGTGTACATGCCCATGACCTTCTTCTTGACCTCCTCGGGGCTGTCCGACAGGTAGATGCAGTTGCCCAGCGATTTGCTCATCTTGGCCTTGCCGTCGGTGCCCGGCAGCCGCATGCAGGCGGCGTTGTCGGGCAGCAGGATTTCGGGCTCGACCAGTGCGGGGCCGTAGACCGCGTTGAACTTGTGCACGATTTCGCGCGTCTGCTCGATCATCGGCTCCTGGTCCTCGCCCGCCGGCACCGTCGTGGCACGGAACGCCGTGATGTCCGCTGCCTGGCTGATGGGGTAGGTGAAGAATCCCACGGGGATGCCCTGGCGCTGCTGCGTGTCGCCCTCGGCCGCGCCCTCGGCGAAGCCGCGGAGCTGGATCTCGGCCTTCACGGTCGGGTTGCGCTGGAGCCGCTGCACGGTGACCAGATTCATGTAATAGAACGCCAGCTCGCACAGCTCGGGGATCTGCGACTGCACGAAGATCGTCACCCGCTCGGGGTCGAGACCCGCCGAGAGGTAGTCGAGCGCCACTTCGAGGATGTTCTGCCGCACCTTTTCGGGGTTGTCCGCATTGTCGGTGAGCGCCTGTGCGTCGGCGATCATGACGTAGGTTTCGTCGTAAAGACCCGAGTTCTGCAACTCGACGCGCCGGCGCAGCGAGCCGACGTAGTGTCCCAGGTGGAGTTTTCCGGTCGGACGGTCGCCCGTGAGGATGATTTTGCCCATGATTCAGCTGTTTTCGGAGGTGCAAACATACAAAAAACAGGGTATGCGGCCCAAATAAATTGTGTTGTATAGATTAATTTTATACTTTTGCCTTGGAAAATAAGCGGAAAAGTCATGACGATCATCCAACTCGAATACCTGTTGGCCGTGGCCAACTGCGGCAGTTTTTCATTGGCCGCACAGCACTGCTTCGTCACGCAGCCGTCGCTCAGCATGCAGGTCAAGGCCCTGGAGGAGGAGCTGGGCGTGGTGCTGCTCGACCGTTCGAAGAAACCCGTGATCCCCACCGAGGCGGGCGAGGCGGTGCTCGAACGTGCGCGCGAGACGCTGCGCGCCTACAACTCCATCCGCGAGGCCGTGGCCGAGCTGCGGGGCGAGACCGCGGGGCGCCTGCGGCTGGGGGTGATCCCCACCATCGCGCCCTACCTGCTGCACAAGTTCCTGCCGGCTTTCGTGCGCGACTATCCGAAGGTGGAGCTGGAGATCTCGGAGATGGTGACCGCCGACATCGTGGAGGCGCTGCGGCGCGACCGCATCGACGCGGCGCTCGTGGCCGGGGGTACGTGCGGCGAGGGCATCGCCGAGCAGGAGCTCTTCAGCGACCGGTTCTTCGCCTACGTCTCGCCCGACAATCCGCTCTACGAGCGTTCGAACATCCGCATCGAGGATATCGACCTGCGCGAGCTGGTGATCCTCAGCCCGGGCAACTGCATGCGCGACCAGGTGATCGAGCTGTGCCAGGCCAAGCGGGGCGTGCCGTCGCACTTCACCTTCGAGTCGGGCTCGCTCGACACGCTCATGCGCATCGTGGACTGCACGTCGTGCCTCACGATCATCCCCGAGATGGCCGTGGAGTACATTCCCTCCGAGCGGCGCGACCGCGTGCGCCTGCTGGCCAAGGGGGCCACGTCGCGCCGCATCGCCGTGGCCGTGCGCCGCACCTATGTTAAGAATTCGATCATCCGGGCGCTGGTCGCCACGCTGCTCTCGGGCGTGGGCGCCGCCGGGCCGGAGGCTGCGGAGCGGTAGGCGCGGCGGGTGCTGCCGGCGTCCGCGAACCCCTATGCCGCAAGATATTCGCCCGGGAGGCGAGGGGTATGAAAAGTTTTTTGTACTTTTGTCGGGTTATGGATTTAATAACGTATTACGGAACTATATGGAAAATCTGATTCGGACCATCGTCCAGGCGATCGAGGATAAGAAAGGTAAGGATATTGTATCGTTGGACCTCACGGGTTTCGACGGCGCGATCTGTTCGCACTTCGTGGTGTGCAACGCCGACTCCACCACGCAGGTGGCGGCCATCGCCGACGGCATCGAGGAGAAGGTCGCCGAGGTGCTCGGCGAGCATCCGTGGCGTGTGGAGGGGCAGCAGAACGCCGTGTGGATCGCACTGGACTACGTGGATGTCGTGGTGCACGTCTTCCAGACCGAGTTGCGCGGCTACTACCGGCTCGAAGAGCTGTGGGCCGACGCGCCGCTGACCCGTTACGAATACGAAGAGTAATTGCATTATGGCAGGAGCGAACAATCCCGGTAAGAACAACCGCATGAACGTCAATATGCCGCGTCCGTCGTGGATGTGGATCTACGGCGTGATCGGTATTCTGATCTTAGGATACTATGTGTTCGGCGATTCGAACGACACGCCGGTGCGCAGCGACTGGACGGCCGTGGAACGCATGGTCGAGCGGGGCGAGGTGGAGAAGATCCGCATCGTGAACCGCGACGCGGCGCAGGTGTTCCTGCGCCCGGAGGCCGCGGCGCGCTACCGTGCCGACACCACGGAGCCCGCCTACCGCCGTCTGCCCGAGACGGGGGCGCAGCTGACCTTCACCATCGGCTCGGTCGATGCGTTCCGCGAGGACCTGCGCGGTGCCGAGGAGGCCTCGGGGTACGACGTGCCCGTGGTCTACGAGAACCGCGACAACGGATGGATGAACCTACTGGTCAATCTGCTGCCGTGGGTGCTCATCATCGGCGTGTGGTTCCTGCTCATGCGCTCGATGTCGCGCGGCGGTGCCGGCGGCGCGGGCGGGGGCATCATGAACGTGGGCAAGGCCCGCGCACAGGTGTTCGACAAGGAGCAGTCGAAGCGCGTGACGTTCAAGGACGTGGCGGGCCTTGAGGAGGCCAAGGTAGAGATCATGGAGATCGTGGACTTCCTGCGCAAGGCCGACAAATACAAGGAGCTGGGCGCCAAGATTCCGAAAGGAGCCCTTCTGGTGGGCCCTCCGGGTACGGGCAAGACGCTGCTGGCCAAGGCCGTGGCGGGCGAGGCCGACGTGCCGTTCCTCTCGATGTCGGGTTCCGACTTCGTGGAGATGTTCGTGGGCGTGGGCGCCTCGCGCGTGCGCGACCTTTTCGAGCAGGCCAAGCAGAAGGCGCCCTGCATCCTCTTCATCGACGAGATCGACGCCATCGGCCGCGCACGCGGCAAGAATGCCGGATTCTCGGGCAACGACGAACGCGAAAATACGCTCAACCAGCTGCTCACCGAGATGGACGGATTCCAGACCAACCAGGGAGTGATCGTGCTGGCGGCGACCAACCGTGCCGACATCCTCGACAAGGCGCTGATGCGCGCCGGGCGCTTCGACCGCCAGATCGAGGTGGGGCTGCCCGACGTGAAGGAGCGCGAGGAGATCTTCGGCGTGCACCTGCGGTCGCTGCGGCTCGATCCGGACCTCGACCGCACGTTCCTGGCGAAGCAGACGCCCGGATTCTCGGGCGCCGACATCGCCAACGTGTGCAACGAGGCGGCGCTCATCGCGGCGCGTCACGACAAGAAATTCGTATCCAAGGAGGACTTCCTGGCGGCCATCGACCGCATTGTGGGCGGCCTGGAGCGCCGCAACAAGATCATCAGCGACGAGGAGAAGCGCGTGATCGCCTACCACGAGGCGGGGCATGCCACCGTGAGCTGGATTCTGGAGCATGCCAGCCCGCTCATCAAGGTGACGATCATCCCGCGCGGCAAGGCGCTGGGCGCGGCCTGGTACCTGCCCGAGGAGCGGCAGATCACCACGCGGGCGCAGCTGCTCGACGAGATGGCCGCCACGCTCGGCGGCCGCGTGTCGGAGCAGCTCACCTTCGGCCACGTATCGACGGGGGCGCTGAACGACCTGGAGCGCGTCACGAAGCAGGCCTACGCCATGGTGGCCTACTACGGCATGAGCGAGGCCGTGGGTACGCTCAGCTACTACGATTCGACGGGCCAGAGCGACATGGCGCTGACCAAGCCCTATTCCGAGCAGACCGCTCAGCTGCTCGACGCCGAGGCCCGCCGCATGATCGACGAAGCCTATGCCTTGGCGGAGCGCGTGCTGCGCGAGCATGCCGACGGGTTGCGCACGCTGGCTGAGCGTCTGCTCGAACGCGAGGTGGTCTTCACCGAGGACGTGGAGCAGATTTTCGGCCGCCGCCGCAAGGACATCCTGCGCGAGGAGCGCGAGGCCGCGGCACGCCCCGACGCCTGCGAAAAGCGGGACGGCGAGGCGGCGAACGGTGCGGTCCCTGGAGACCCTGCGGCCTCCGCGGCCGGAGAGACCGCGGCTTCGGGTGCTGCGGAGCAGACCGAAGCGCACGTTGCGCCGGAGTCCCGCAATGTGCCCGATGCGCACGGAGCTGCGGAACTCCGGGATGAATCCGAATCCCGCGGCGCGTCCCGCGCTTCGCAGGCGGACGCTCCCGAAGCGGGTGCGGTGCCGGAGCGGAAGACCCCGGAACACGAGGAGACTGCAAACCCCACACGAAAATAGCGGACGATGAACGACAAGATGAAGAACCTCGCGGTGCGTGCCGCAAGCGGTGCGGCGCTGGTCGCCGTCATGTTCGGAGCGACGCTTTGGAACCGGGGCGGTTTCGCGGCGATGCTGGCCGTCGTAGGGGCCGGATGCCTCGGTGAATTCTATGCCATGGTACGGCGTGCGGGCCTGCGGCCCATGCGGGGTGCGGGCTTCGCGGCCGCGGCCTGCCTCTTCGGCGCGGCGTGCGGCGTGCAGTACGACCTGATCGGTGCCACGCAGGAGGCGCGGCCCCTGGTCGCACTCCTGCTGCTCGCGGTCGCGGTGCTGCTGGGCGCGATGCCGGCGATGGGGCTGTGGCGCCGGAGCGAACGGCCGATGGCCGACCTGGGCGTGACGGTGTTCGCGCTGGCCTATGTGGCGGCGCCGGTGGCGCTGATGCTGTTCCTGCCCCTGCTGCTCGATGCCGGGGGTGTGTGGAACCCGCACGCGATGTGCTGCTTTTTCGTGCTGATCTGGGCCAACGACGTGTGCGCCTACCTCACGGGCATGTCTTTCGGGCGCCGCAAGCTTTTCGAGCGCATCTCGCCCAAGAAGACGTGGGAGGGATTCTTCGGCGGCATTGCGGGCGCGCTGCTCGCGGGCTGGGGGGCGTCCGCACTGCTCGGTGCGGAGGCGTGGCGCTGGCTCGTGCTGGCGCTGGTCGTGGCCGTGACGGGCGTTGCCGGCGACCTGGTGGAGTCGATGTTCAAACGCTCGGTGGAGCTGAAGGATTCGGGGCGCATGCTGCCCGGCCACGGCGGCTGGCTCGACCGGTTCGATGCGCTGCTACTCGCGGCTCCCTTTGCGTTCGCGTGCCTCGCGGCGCTGCGGATTTTCGGAATGTAAAAAACTAACCCTGTTATGAAAATCAATAAGGAAGGTTACAGAATCATCGGTTTCACGGGTGTATTCTGTCTTGTATGCTGGGGCGCCATCTACTACCTGCTCGCCCTGCACGCCAACGTGAGCGTGCTGTGGTTCAGTACGCTGCTGCTCGCATTGTTCTGGTTCTTCGTCGTGGCGTTCTTCCGCGATCCGCGGCGGGTATGCATCCACGATGCCGACCTGATCTTCTCGCCCTGCGACGGTCGCGTGGTGGTGACCGAAGTGGTGCGCGAAACGGAGTACATGCAGGAGGAGATGATGCAGATCTCGGTCTTCATGTCGATTACCAACGTCCACAAGAACTGGGTGCCCGTGGGCGGCGTGGTGGAGTACTTCAAATACCACCCGGGGCGCTTCCTGGTGGCGTGGCACCCGAAGTCCTCGACCGAGAACGAACGCACCACGACCGTGGTGCGCATGCACGACGGACGCAAGGTGCTCTTCCGCCAGGTGGCGGGGCTCATCGCGCGCCGCATCGTCTCCTACATGAAGCCGGGCGAGGCGGTGACGCAGAACAGCGAGGCCGGATTCATCAAGTTTGGCTCGCGAGTTGATGTGCTCATTCCCAAAGACAGCGAGCTGCTGGTGGAGATCGGCGACCCGGTGATCGGATCGCAGACCCCCATCGCGCGGCTTCGCACGGAGCGCAGGGATTCGTAAAATCGGGCGGCCATGACGGTGACTTCGCAGACGCTTACCAAATTCATCGTGGGTGCGGCGGCTACGGCTGCCGTGCTCTTCGTGGTGTGGTATTTTTCATCCATCGTCGCGTACATCCTGGTGTCGGCGGTGCTGGCCGTCATCGGATGCCGCTTCGTGGGCATGCTCGTGCGGCTGCGCATCGGCGGGCGCGCGGTGCCCCGGTGGCTTGCGGCGCTCGTGACGCTGCTGCTCTTCTGGGCGGTGTTCGCCGCGATCTGCTCGCTCTTCGTGCCGCTGGTCATCAACAAGCTCTACCAGCTCTCGACCCTCGACTTCCGGGCCGTGGTGGCATCGGTGGAGGAGCCGATCGTGCGGGCGCAGAACTACCTCGACACGATCTTCGACATTCCGGGCTCGGAATTCTCCATGCCCGAGGCGATTTCCTCCACGCTGCGCGAGGTCGTCAATGTCGATTCGGTCAATACGCTCTTCTCCTCGGCGCTGGGCATCACCTTCTCGTCGCTCATCGCCTTCTTCTCCATATCGTTCATCACGTTCTTCTTCATGAAGGACGACGGACTCTTCTACTCGATGGTGACGGCCGTCTTTCCCGCCCGCTATGCGCAGAGCGTGACCCGGGCGCTCGACTCGGTGACGGTGCTGCTGTCGCGCTACTTCATGGGTATATTCACCGAGAGTGTGCTGCTGATGACCGCCGTGTCGCTCGTGATGATCGCATTCGGCATGGCCGCGGGCGACGCCTTCTTCATCGGTCTGATCATGGGCGTGATGAACGTGGTGCCCTATGCCGGGCCGCTCATCGGCGGCAGCCTGTCGGTATGTCTGGGCGTGGTGACCCCCATTCCGGGCTTCACGGCGGGCCACACGATGCTCGTGATCGCCTGTTCGCTGCTGGTGCTCAAGGGACTCGACGACTTCGTGATACAGCCTTCGCTCTACTCGAACCGCGTGCGGGCGCATCCGCTCGAAATCTTCATCGTGATCCTCATCGCGGGCACGCTGGGTGGCATCGTGGGCATGCTGCTCGCCATCCCCTCCTACACGGTGCTGCGCGTCTTCGCCAAGGAGTTCTTCTCTCAGTATCGGCTGGTGCGTCAGCTGACCGAAAAAATCTGATCGCTGCATGACGGTAATCGAAGGTACGGTCGGCGCCGGGCGCCGCCTGGGCCGGGAACTGGGGTTCCCGACGGCCAACCTGCCGGTGCCGGAGGGGCTGGAGGCCGAGGACGGCGTGTATGCCGCGTGGGCCGAGGCCGGCGGCGTGCGCTACCGTGCGATGGCCAACCTCGGGTGCAATCCCACGGTGGGGGGCGTCGCACGGCGTCTGGAGACCCACCTGATCGGCTTCCGGGGCGATCTCTACGGTGCGACGCTGCGCGTGGAGCTCGTGCGCCGCATCCGCGGCGAGCGGAAATTCGCGTCGCTCGACGCCCTGCGCCGCAGGATCGAGGCCGATCGCGACGAGATCCTGCGCATCCTGGGCTGAGCCGCGGTGCGGCGGGATGTTTTATCGGTGCGTGCGGTGGCGAAAACACCGAAAAATTCGTAGCTTTGCCGCCGGATCGTTTCCGACCCGGTCCGGCAGTCCCGACGTGCGGGCGCCGCGGCACCTGCGGAGCGGAAACGAGCGGAACCGTAAATTCAAATTCATGGAAAATATGTACCTCGACCCGAACCTTCCCTACAAGGTCGCCGATATGTCGCTGGCGGAGTGGGGACGCAAAGAAATCGAAATTTCGGAGCATGAAATGCCCGGCCTGATGGCGCTGCGCCGCAAGTACGGCGCGGAGAAACCCCTCAAGGGGGTGCGCGTGATGGGCTCGCTCCACATGACGATACAGACCGCCGTGCTGATCGAAACGCTCGTGGAGCTGGGCGCCGACGTGCGCTGGTGCTCGTGCAACATCTTCTCGACGCAGGACCATGCCGCGGCCGCCATCGCGGCCGCGGGGGTGCCGGTCTTCGCCTGGAAGGGCGAGACGCTGCCCGAATACTGGTGGTGTACGGCCATGGCGCTCTCGTTTCCGGGCGGCAAGGGCCCGCAGCTGATCGTGGACGACGGCGGCGACGCCACGCTGCTGATCCACAAGGGTTATCGTGCGGAGGAGGATGCCGCGACGCTCGATGGCACCCCCGAGTCGTACGAGGAGGGCGTGGTGCTCGACACGCTGCGCCGCGTGCTGGCCGAGGACAAGGAGAAGTGGCACCGCACGGTGGCCGAATGGCGCGGTGTGAGCGAGGAGACCACCACGGGCGTGCACCGTCTGTACCAGATGATGGAGCGGGGCGAGCTGCTCGTGCCGGCCATCAACGTGAACGACTCGTGCACCAAGTCGAAATTCGACAACCTCTATGGCTGCCGCGAATCGCTGGCCGACGGCATCAAGCGCGCCACGGACGTCATGATCGCCGGCAAGGTGGTGGTCGTGTGCGGTTACGGTGACGTGGGCAAGGGGTGCGCCCGTTCGATGCGCTCCTACGGCGCCCGCGTGATCGTCACGGAGATCGACCCCATATGCGCGTTGCAGGCCGCGATGGAGGGCTTCGAGGTGAAGAGCGTGGAGAGCGCGCTGGCCGAGGGCAACATCTACGTCACGTGCACGGGCAACCGCGACATCATCACCCTGGAGCACATGGAGCGGATGCGTGACCAGGCCATCGTGTGCAACATCGGGCATTTCGACAACGAGATACAGATGGCGCGGCTCGATGCCTCGGCGGCCGTGAAGCGCGTGATCAAGCCCCAGGTGGACGAGTATACGTTCCCCGACGGCCACCGGATCTTCGTGCTGGCGGAGGGGCGCCTGGTGAACCTCGGCTGCGCTACGGGACATCCGTCGTTCGTCATGTCGAACTCGTTCACGAACCAGTGCCTCGCACAGCTGGAGTTGTGGCGCGAACACCTCGAAGTGGGCGTATACCGCTTGCCGAAGCGCCTCGACGAGGAGGTTGCCCGCCTGCATCTGGACAACCTGGGCGTGGAGCTCACGCACCTCACGCCCGAGCAGGCCGCCTACATCGGGGTCGATCCCGAGGGACCGTTTAAGGCCGAGCACTACCGCTATTAGCGGCGGCGGTCGATGCCGACGGAGCCGGGCATCCGATTTTTCGGATGTCCGGCTTTTCGTATCGGTCCGTTT
>VSOO01000037.1 GCA_009774895.1 Alistipes sp.
TCACCCTGCGCAACCGCTCGATCCCTTCGGCTGCAATCGATTCTCTGGGCCTCCGTTTCGCCCCCACTCAGCAACTCAAGGACTACCACGTGAGCGTGGCCCGCGGCGGCATCGGCATGACCACGCTGGCCTACGCCGCCGTGTCGCGCAGCGGCCTGTCGTTCGACAAGCAGCTGTGGCTGCGGCCCGAGATCGTGCCCGGGCTGCGTGACATCACCGACGCCGTGCACGCCGAGGGTGCGGCCGCAGGCATACAGATCGGCCACTGCGGCAACATGACCCATTACGGCACCGCGGGGCAGATTCCGATCGGCGCCTCCACCGGCTTCAACCTCTACGCCTACACCCCCGTGCGCGGCATGCGGCGCAGCGAGATCGCCGGCGTGGCGCGCGACTTCGGCCGTGCGGTGCACACGGCGCACGAGGCCGGTTTCGACAGCGTGGAGGTGCATGCCGGCCACGGATACCTCATTTCGCAGTTCCTGTCGCCCTACACCAACCGGCGCCGCGACGAGTACGGCGGTTCGCTCGGAAACCGCATGCGTTTCATGCGCATGTGTCTGGAGGAGGTGATGGAGGCCGCCGCACGCACGGGTACTGCCGTGCTGGTGAAACACAACATGTACGACGGCTTCGAGGGCGGCATCGAGATTCCGGAGAGCCTCGAAATCGCCCGCGAGATCGAGCGCTTCGGCGTGCACGGCATCGTGCTCACGGGCGGATTCGTGAGCAAGGCGCCGATGGCCGTCATGCGGGGGCTGATCCCGATCTACACCATGAGCTACTATTCGGCCTGGTGGCTGCGCTGCTTCATCCGCTGGTTCGGGCCGCACATGATCCGTCAGTTCCCGTTCTCGGAGTGTTACTTCCTGGAGGACGCCAAGCGCTTCCGTGCCGAGCTGAAGTGCCCGCTGGTCTACGTGGGCGGTCTGGTGAGCCGCGAGGGCATCGACCGGGCCCTCGACGCGGGTTTCGAGCTGGTGCAGATGGCCCGCGCGCTGGTGAACGACCCGGCTTTCGTGCGCAGGTTGCAGGAGGGCGACGCCTCGACCCGCAGCGGCTGCGACCACCGCAACTACTGCATCGCGCGCATGTATTCGGTGGACATGAAGTGCTGCAAGCACTGCGGCGACCTGCCGCGGAAGATCACCGAAGAACTGGCGAAACTCCCCTGACATGCGACGCGGAACGATCGAAAGCGGCAGCCGCTGGGCCCTCGTGACGGGCGCCGGAAGCGGCATCGGACGCTGCTATGCCGCGCGGCTCGCGGGGCTCGGATACAACGTCCTCATGGCGGGGCTCGCGCCGGAGCGGCTCGAACGTGCGGCCGCGGAGATCCGCGCGGACCATCCCCGCGTGGAGGTGCGCACGCTCGCCATCGACCTGGCGCGCCGCGAGGCGTCGCAGGAGCTCTTCGAGCGCACGCGTGCGGAGGGCATCGCCGTGGACGTGCTGGTCAATAACGCCGGCATGTTCTCCTTCTGCGACATCCTGCGCACGCCCGACGAGCGCATCGAGCGCATCGTGCTGCTCCACGACCTCACGGCGACGCTCAACTGCCGCCGCTTCGCCGCCGACATGGTGCGGCGCGGCGTGCGGGGCCACATCCTCAACATGTCCTCCTACTCGCTCTGGATGCCTTTCCCGGGCCTGGCGCTGTACAGCGCCAGCAAGGCGTTCCTGCGCAGCTTCTCGGTGGCGTTCGCCAAGGAGGTGTGCGAGCACGGAATCCGCGTGACGGCCGTCTGTCCGGCGGGCGTGGCGACGGACCTCTACGGACTCACGCCCCGCTGGCAGCGGATCGGCCTGCGTCTCGGGGCGCTCATCTCGGCCGACTGCTGCGCGCGGCGCGGCCTGCGGGCCCTGTGGCGCGGGCGCCGCACCTGCGTGCCCGACTGGTGGAACCGGCTCTGGATCCCGCTGTGCAAGGCGCTGCCGCTCGTCGTGCTGCGCCCCGTGCGCCGCAGCACCATGCGGTTTCAGAAGTAGGCGCCGCGTAGCAGTGGAGGCAGGTGCGGAGCGTGCGGTTTCGGCCGCGTATTTTCGGACGAAATGATAAACAGATAACGGAAATGTTTCAGGAGATTGAAAATATCGTGTTCGACCTGGGCGGCGTGCTGGCCGATCTGGACACGGAGCGTTGCACGGCGGCATTCCGTGCGCTCGGCATGCCGCAGGTTGCGGAGTGGGTGAACCCGTACTACCCGGCCGAGGTGTTCGCGCAGCTCGAACGGGGTGACTGCACGCCGCACGAGGCGTGCGAACGGATGCGCCGCATCGCCGGACGTCCGGAGGTGACCGACGGGCAGATCGCCGCGGCCTACCGGAGCTTTGTCGTCGGGCTGCCGGTCGCGAAGTTGCGGCTGCTGCGGGCGCTGCGCGACGCCGGAAAGGGGGTTTACATGCTTTCGAACAACAACGAGTTCGTGTTCCCTTATATAAAGGAGACCCTGTTTCGGGCCGACGGACTCGCGCTGGAGGATTACTTCGACAAGTGCTACCTCTCCTACGAGATGCACGAGCTCAAACCCTCGCCTGCGATCTTCGAGCGGATGATCGCCGACAGCGGCGTGTGTCCGGAGACGACGCTCTTCGTCGATGACGGCGAAAAGAACATCCGCACGGCCCGCGACCTCGGCTTTCAGGTCTATATGCCCGGGCCGCGCGAGGATTTCCGGCATCTGTTCGACGACATGCTGTGCGGCGTTGCGGGCGCTGCGGCCCCGGCGGAGCGTGCTGCGGTGTGCGGATGCCGGCGATGAAGCGGGACTCCGATCCGGCCGGGGGTGCGAAGCGCTCCTCCGGCCGGGGCGGAGCCAGGCCCCGTGCCGGACGGAAGCCCACGGGCATGCGGCGCGTGGGGGTGACGGTGCAGCTCACGCCCGACGAGATCACACGGAGCAGTGCGCTTTGGGTAGGGGGATATTACGGAATATCGCATATTTTTTTGCTGAAAATTTTGCAATATAGAAAAAAGACCCTATCTTTGCACTCCGAAATCTTACGGGATTTCTCCGTGGATCGCGGCTTTTCGGAGCCGGTACGGAATCGGCGGGGTGTAGCGCAGTCCGGTTAGCGCACCTGCTTTGGGAGCAGGGGGTCACAGGTTCGAATCCTGTTACCCCGACTCGTCGGAAAAAATATCAGTTCGGGGTGTAGCGCAGTCCGGTTAGCGCGCCAGCTTCGGGAGTTGGAGGTCGCTGGTTCGAATCCAGTCTCCCCGACATGAGAGACAGACTGAGGAATCGGTCCGTCTCTTTTTTTTTTGCCCGCGGCCTCCGGCCTTTCGGGGCGGTCTGCGCTTCGGGGCCGCTTCTGCCGGGGCGTCGTCGCCGCTGCGGTCGCCGGAGGATTCTTGGAGCCGGGGCTTGCGGTTGCTGCGGATTTATTTTGTTCGGCGAGGAAAAATCGCTATCTTTCGGAACGTTGAATCAATCCTGCGGATTATGAAGAAAATGGTGATGCTCCTGCTCGCGTTTCTGTGCCTCGCGCCCGCGATGGCCGAAGTGCGTGCCGAAGGGGCGGATTCGGTGGCGCTCGTGCCCGAGGGGCGGTTGTCGGAACTGGCTGTCGCGCCCGTGTTCCGAAAGGGCGGTTTCGAAAAGTATTGGACCTGGGTGATGTCGCGACTGAAGTATCCCGAGGATGCCGAGGCGCGCAAGGTCGAGGGGCGGGTCACGATGCGCGTGATCGTCGAGCCCGACGGCTCCGTCACCCCCGGCGAGGTGCTCGAATCGCCTGATCCGGCGCTTACCGAGGCGGTGGTGCGGATCGTGGAGGGGTCGCCGCACTGGAAGCCCGGGGCGGTTCGCGGCGAGAACGGTGAGACGCTGCGGCCCGTGCGCGTGATGTATACGCTGTCGGTCGCATTCAAGGTGCGTCCGCGGGCGCAGGATCCCTATACCTACCGCTGGCGGCCGCAGGATCAGGTGCGGCCCTACGGCAGCAACTGATGCGGCGTAAGGATCGACTGCGGCGGCGCGCCCGGAGCGGAGGGCTTCGGGGCGCCGCCTTTTTCGTGCGGTGCGGGGAGTGCGGAGCGGAAATTGCGGCGCGCAGGGCTCTTTTTCGTATGGATCGGCGATAATTTCTTCGGTATATTACGCTGTTTGTAAAATTTTTCGTACCTTTGCGCACCCGTAAAGTGCGGGAATTGGATTACAAACAAGTTAAATTAAACGTAAACAAAGTGGATTCATTAAGCTACAAGACTATCTCGGCCAACGCCGCCACGACCACCAAGGAGTGGGTTGTGATCGACGCCACGAACGAGGTATTGGGACGTCTTGCCTCGCAGGTGGCCAAGATCCTCCGCGGCAAGAACAAGCCCAGCTACACGCCACACGCCGATTGCGGTGACTACGTCATCGTCATCAACGCGGACAAGGTGAAGCTCACGGGCAAGAAAATGACCGACAAGGTCTACACGCGTCACACGGGTCATCCGGGCGGCCAGCGCTTCGCTACGCCTGCCGACTACCTGGCCAAGCGTCCGACCTTCGTGATCGAAAAAGCAGTGAAGGGCATGCTTCCGAAGACCCGTCTGGGCGAAGCAATCTTCAAGAACCTGAAGGTCTATGCCGGCGAGGAGCATCCCCATGCGGCGCAGACCCCGAAGACCATTAAGTTAAACGAGATTAAGTAAGAGTTATGGAAGTTGTAAACACCGTAGGTCGCCGCAAGGCCGCTGTGGCTCGCGTATTCGTGAAGCCGGGTAAGGGTCAGATTACAATCAACCACAAGGATCTCGCCGTTTATTTCCCCCTCGATATTCTTCAGTATCAGGTGAAGCAGCCGCTGCTGGCCACCGACACGCTGGAGAACTACGACATCGTCATCAACCTCGATGGCGGCGGTATCAAGGGTCAGGCCGAGGCCGCTCGTCTGGGTATCGCACGCGCACTGTGCGAGATCGACGCCGAGTTCCGCCCCGTGCTGAAGAAGAACGGATTCCTGACGCGCGATCCGCGCGAGGTGGAGCGTAAGAAGCCCGGTCAGCCCGGAGCACGCCGCAAGTTCCAGTTCAGCAAGCGTTAATCGCGCGACCCTGTTTTCGGCAAGCACGGCACGGGTTGCAAACCGACGAGACCGCGTTTTCGTATTACTTATCGGTTGCCCTGCCGCGGAAAATCCGGCGGATTGCCCCCGCGGGCACTACCGGCGGGTTGAAGAAAAGAGAATTAAAATTAAAAACAGTTTGAATTAAAATGTCACGTACAGATTTTAATACATTATTGGAGGCCGGTGCACACTTCGGACACCTGAAGCGCAAGTGGAACCCCAAAATGGCTCCCTACATCTTCATGGAGAAGAATGGCATCCACATCATCGACCTGCACAAGACCGTTCTGAAGATCGACGAGGCTGCCGCAGCCATCAAGCAGATCGCCAAGAGCGGCCGCCGCGTGCTCTTCGTGGCCACCAAGAAACAAGCCAAGGACGTTGTTGCCGAAAAGGTGGCAGCTGTCGGCATGCCCTACGTCACCGAGCGCTGGGCAGGCGGTATGCTGACCAACTTCCCCACGATACGAAAGGCCGTCAAGAAAATGGCTACCATCGACAAGATGACCAACGACGGCACGTTCGATAATTTCTCGAAGCGCGAGAAGCTCCAGATCGAGCGCCAGCGCGCCAAGCTTGAAAAGAACCTCGGCTCGATCGCCGACCTGACGCGTCTGCCCGCAGCGCTGTTCGTTGTGGACGTGCAGAAGGAGGCCAACGCCGTGAAGGAGGCCAAGCGTTTGAGCATCCCCGTATTTGCAATGGTAGATACTTGTTGTGATCCAACCGACATTGATTACGTTATACCTGCAAACGACGATGCTGCAAACTCGATCTCCGTGGTAATCAACGCTATGTGCGCCGCCATCGCCGAGGGTTCGGAGGAGCGCCGTCTCGAAAAGGAGAAAGAGGCTCAGGAGAAGGAGTCGCAGGAGGCCGCTCCCCGCAAGGAGGGCAAGCCCCGCATCAAGAAGGCCGTGAAGGCCGGCTTCGACGCCGAGGAGGCCGCACTGGCCGAGGTGGTGGCCGCTACGGAGGCTCCCGCTGCCCAGGCAGAGTAATTGCTCCGGGAATTATTATTGACGCACGTTTTCCGATAAGCCGCGGATAGCCCCGAACCGAGTTCGGGGCTATGCCGGGCGGGAAGACGCCTGCAAAAAGCAAACGCTAAACACAGAAACAACTATGGAAATAAAAGCTGCCGATGTAATGAAGCTCCGTAAGATGACCGGCGCCGGCATGATGGACTGCAAGAAAGCCCTCATGGAGGCCGAAGGCGATTACGATCGGGCTCAGGACATTATCCGCGAGAAAGGCAAACTCGTCGTCGCGAAGCGTGCGGACCGCAACGCCAGCGAGGGCGTGGTGGTGACGAAGATCGTCGGCCAGAAGGCTTACCTGCTCTGCCTGGCTTGCGAGACCGACTTCGTGGCTCAGAACGTCGAATTCACCGCATCGGCCCAGGCCATGCTCGACGTGGCCGTGGCCAACGACGCCGCCGACCGCGAGGCGCTGCTGGGCGTGAAGAACGCCGAGGGCCGCACCGTGGAGGAGATGGTGACCGAGAAGTCGGGTCAGACGGGCGAGAAGATCGAGCTGGCCTACTACCGCATCGAGGCTCCCTACTGCGCCGCATACGTGCACTTCAACAAGAAGCTCGGTACGATTCTCGGCTTCAACAAGGAGGTGCCCGAGGAAGTAGCGCACACCGTGGCGATGCAGGCTACGGCCATGGCGCCGATTTCGATCGACGTGGCCGACTGCCCCGCAGACGTGGTGGCCCACGAGCGTCAGATCGCCGTGGAGGCCATGAAGCAGGATCCGAAGAACGCCAACAAGCCCGATGCCATTCTGGAGAAGATCGCCGAGGGCAAGATGCGCAAGTTCTTCGAGGAGAACACGCTGCTCAATCAGCTGGTCGTAGGCGAGAAGGAGACGATCGCCGAGCTGATCCGCAAGGCCGACAAGGAGGCCACGGTTATCGCTTACAAGCGCTTCGCGCTGGAGGCATAGTCTTTCGGGACGTCGTTCGTCGGGCTTTCGGGCTTCGCTGCTTACGTGACGGCTTGCTTTGCGGGCCGGGCGCGGCGCGGAAGACGCGGAATGACGATTTGAAAACACGCACGCATCGGTGCCGGATTTTCCGGCACCGATGTTTTTTCTTGCAGGGGGCGGCGGCTTGCTTGCCGGGGCGATGGTTGGATGCTATCCGCATCTGATGTGTCAGGTTTTGCGGTCGCGCTTTGCTGCGGTTTACGTCCGTAGGATGCGGCCGCAGCCTGCGGAGTGCACGCGAACGAAGCGAGAGCGAGTTGCGGGCCTCCGCCGCCGGGAGGCTGCGGCCCGCGCGTCTCCTGAGGGGCCGCATCGTGCGTCTGTGCAATGCGAAAAGCGGGGTGCAGTGTGGCGAATGGAGGGTTGCGGATGGTGGATGCGGGTTGCTGGCCCGCACGGCTCCTGTGGCGCCGCATCGTGCGTCTGCCTAATGCGAGAAGCAGGGCGTGGCGCCGGGGGCATATGGGTAGGGTGCGCCGTTACGGTGCCGGGCAGATGCGGAACTGCCGGTCCGTGTTGGTCGATGGAGCTGCATGGGGGTGCAAATGCAGCCGCCCCCGCGGCCGTGGAGGCGCTGCGGGGGCGGCGGTAAAGAGGGGTATTTCCGGTATTGGAATGGTACGGGCCTGAGAACGAAGCCGTAGTAATAAGGAGCTCCGGCGCCGCATCCCGTCCGCATGTCGCGGATCAGAAGTGCGGGCCATGGAATCCGCCCGGAGGAGGTCCGCCGGGGCCCATGCGGCGCTGCGAGCCGCTTTCCGACATGCCGCCGTATTCGGCGAGGTTCGTGGTGGCGTTCTTGCCGAAGCGCCGCAGGTTGTAGGTGAAAGTCACCATGTAGTAGCGTCCGATGACGCTGTTGCGCGCATTCTGCGTCCAGCCCGACCCGGTCGTGCGCACGAACGCCGTGTTCTGGTTGAAAAGGTCGTTCACGCCGATGCTGATCTCGCCCCGCCGGTTGCGGAAGAGCTTCTTGCCGATCGAGGCGTTGCACAGCAGGTAGGAGTCGTCGTAGTCGTTGGTGATGCCTTTGTACTGCGCGTAGGCGGCCGATGCGGTGAAGGTGAAGCCCTTGCCGAATACGACCTTGAGATTTCCCTCGGCCGTGTGGTTGAAATACTTGTTGTTGCCCGAGGCCGCGAGCGAGTTCCTGGCCACGTTGTAGGTGCCGTTCCACGCGAGGGTGAAATCGACGTTTTCGGAGATGTTGCTGCCCAGCACGGCCCGCAGGTCGTAGCCCATGTTGTCGGTCAGGTTGCGGCGGCCGTCGATGCGCCCGGGAGTCCGGGTGTAGACCACGCCGCCCATGACGTTGAAGTTCGAACGGATGAAGCTCACGGGCAGTCCGTAGCTCAGGTGCGTGCGCACCGACCAGTAGCCGTCCATGTTCACGGGGCGCGAATACTGGAGGTAGTTGTACTGCGTGCCGTCGATCTGCACCGATCCGTTGTAGGCCACGTCGGGCGTGATGTAGTCGGAGGTGTTCTGAAGCGAGAACATCCACATGAAGGTGCGGCCCTTTTCGAGGTTCGAGTTGATGTAGTGGAACATCACGTTGTGGCTGTACGAAGGGTTCAGCTCGGGGTTGCCGCTCGATATGTACTGCGCGTCGGAGACGTCGTAGACGCTCTGGAGGTCGGTGATCGAGGGGTTCTGGGTGTAGGAGCGCACGAACAGACGGATCGAATTCTCGCGGTTGATGTTGAACTGACCCATCAGGAAGTAGGTGATGTCGTCGTATCCGTGGCTTATTTTTTCGGAATTGGCCCGTTCGACCTGGCCGTCGAGCGACGAATGCTGGTAGTAAACGTTCGCCACCAGCGTGTTGCGCTCCTTCGCATAGCGGAATCCGGGGCCTGCGCGGTGGATCATGTAGCCGCTGCGGTAGGAGTTGGAGAGCTCCGGCGCGGGTGTGATGCCCGTGGGATCGAAGTCATCGCCGGTGATGTAGGAGCGCTTGTCGCGTTCCTGATACTCGTAGGAGGCGCGGTACTGCGCGCTGACCTGGGCGAATTTGCTCACCGGTTCGGTGTAGGTGATGTTGCCCTTGAGCGTGTAGTTGTGCGACGGGGTGTCGTTGTAGAGGTAGCGCATCAGCAGGTAGTCGTCGAGGTCGGCGACGCTGCCGTCGGGTCCGAACACGGGGCGCACGGGCGACAGGGGGGCCGTATTCGATACCGTGCGCGAGGTGCCCGTGAGGTCGCGGTAACGGGCCGAGCCGTCCACGGTGATCGTGCGGCCGGTCTTGCCCAGCTTGGCGCGGTACACGGCGGAGAGGCGGGCGTTGTAGCCTCCGGACGAAGCGTCGGATAAGGTGTTCGTGTAGCTGTAACCGCTCTCGCCCAGCTGCCAGCCGGTCGTTGTGCTCAGCGGGTCGTTCGACTGGTAGCTGAAGTTCGGGCGGATCATGAGGTTCTGGTTCTCGGAGATCTTCCACTCGATGCGTGCATTGAGGCGGTGGTTGTAGTTCTCCGTCTCCGAGAGGCCCGAGGTGGTCAGCGTGTCGATGGCGGGGTATTCGTACCATTTTACGAGCGACGATCGGTTGGTCGTGTTCGTGCCGTTGAAGAAGTAGCTGCCCTGAAAGGTCACCTGGTCGCGTTTGCCCCACGTGTCGGAGTAGTTCAGGCCGATGGCATTGACGCGGGCCACGCCGCTCTGGGGGCGTGTCATGTACTGCCAGGCGCCGCGGCCGCCGCCGGGACCTCCGCCCGTGCCGCCCGTCACGCCGAGGATGTCCTCGAACGAGAAGTTCTGCTGGTTCACGTTGTTGAACAGCGCGAGCACCGAGAGGCGGCTGTCGCCGTTGAAGATATTGACGTTGCCGCCCGCATTGTACTTGAATCGCGACTCGGTGCGGGTGTCGGCGTCGTAGCCGCCCATGGCGTAGAGCTTGCCGAACTGTCCGCGGCGCATGTTCTCGTGCGTGACGATGTTGATGGCCTTGTAGCCTTCGCCGTCGTCCATACCCGAAAATTCGGCGTTGTCGCTCAGCTTGTTGTAAACTTCGATGCGGTCCACCGCCTCGGCCGGCAGCGACTTTATGGCTGTGGATACGTCCTCGCCGAAAAACTCCTTGCCATCGACGTAGACCTTCTTGACCTCCTCGCCCTGAGCCTCGACCGTGCCGTTCGACACGCTGATGCCGGGCATCTTCTTCAGCAGCCCCTCCACGTCGGAATCGGTCGTCACCTTGAAGGCTCCGGCGTTGTAGCTCACCGTGTCGCCCTTCTGCGAGGCGCGCAGCGCTTTGGCCTCCTTCACCACGGCGACGATCTGCGTGGCTTCGGGCGCGAGTTCGATGCGTCCGAGCGTGCGCTTGGCGCCGTTCACGGCGAAAGTCCGCGTCTCGGAGCGGTAGCCGATGAAGCTGAACGTGGCGGTGTATTCGCCGTATGCGAGGCCCGCCATGCTCAGCGAGCCCTTGTAACCCGAGGTGAAATATTTCTTCTTTTCGGGGGATTTCACGGGCGCCACTTCCACCACGGCGCCGGCTACCCCCTCCTCGGTGTCGGCATCGACCAGCGTGGCGGTCACCGTGCCCTGCTGTGCCGCAGCCACGGTCGCCGTGCAGGCGAGGAGGAGAATCAGGAGTGCTTTTTTCATTATTCGATTTCGGGATTTGTTCGTTCGCGTTACCTTTTCTGCGCCGCGCCGGGACCCGAACGGGGTCGGGACGCGCGGCAGGTCGAAGAGGTCCGTTTTTCGCAGCGCGAAGGTACGTATTTTCTCTTTTCGGCGGTTCGGCCGTCGGGCGAATCGCCCGAAAAAGGGGGTCAGCCGACCGGTTCGCACGGTAGGGCAGCGCGGGTGCGGCATTCCGTTTCGGGGCCGGTATTTCGTGTTGCCTGCCGCGTGCTCCGCGGGGCGTGTGTTCCGCCGTCCGGGGGCCTTGCCGGGTGGGTGCTCCGCGGGGTTGTTCCGCCGTCCGGGGC
>VSOO01000038.1 GCA_009774895.1 Alistipes sp.
ATCGTGGCCAACCGCGGCTATTATTACATCCCCCACATCGTCAAGCACGTGGAGGGGTGCGACTCGCTCGACCGCCGCTTCTACGAGAAGCACTACACGATGGTCGATCCGAAGCACTTCGAACCCATCGTGGAGGGCATGTGGCGCAGCGTGCACGTGGACGGCACCTCGCGGCGCGCGATGCTCCCGGGCCTGGACGTGTGCGGCAAGACCGGCACGGCGCAGAACCCCCGCGGCCGCGACCACTCGACGTTCCTGTCGTTTGCGCCGCGCGACAATCCGCGCATCGCCATCTCGGTCTATGTCGAGAACGGCGGCTTCGGCGCCGCGGCCGCGCTGCCCATCGCCAGTCTGATCGAGGAGTACTATCTCACGGACACCATCCGGCGGCCCGAACTGCTGGAGGAGGTGAAAAACATGCAAATTTACTATCCGACCTATGACAGGTAGCCGACACAACCGCATATTCGAAGGCGTGGACCCCACGACGGTGCTCCTCTACGTGCTGATCGTGCTCGCGGGCTGCGCCTCGATCTTCGCGGCCTCGTACGAGGCGGGGAGCGCCGAACCGCTGTCGTTCTCCAATTTCTACATGAAGCAGCTCGTGTGGGTGGGTGCGGCGTGGGTCACGGCGCTGGTGGTGCTGCTGCTCGACGTGCGTTTCTGGCACATGTTCGCCTATCCGGCCTACTTCGCCGGCCTGCTGCTGCTGCTGGCGGCGCTCGCCGTCGGCAAGGAGGTGAACGGCGCCAAGGCGTGGTTCGAGTTCGGATCGTTCCGCGTGCAGCCCGCCGAGTTCGTGAAGATCGCCACGGCGCTGGCCGTCGCCCGCGTCATGAGCGCCTATTCGTTCTCGATCTCGCGCCCGGGCGACCTGGCAAAGGTGGGTGCGGTGCTGTTCATGCCTTTGGCCATCATCGTGTTGCAGAACGACACGGGTTCGGGCATCGTGCTCGGCTCGTTCCTTTTCGTGCTCTACCGCGAGGGACTCAACAAGTGGCTGTGCATTCCTGTGCTGCTCATCGCGGCGCTTTTCATCGTCTCGTTCCTGCTCGCGCGGGTGGCGCTGCTCGTGCTGCTGCTGCTCGTCTGCACCTTTTCCGAAGCGAAGATGAACGGCATCTGGCGCTCGCGCCTGATTTACCTCGCGGCCCTGCTGCTCGGGGCGCTCGTGCTGTGGGGCGTCGCGGGCCTCGCGGCGCCGGGATCGGTGGATTTCTACCGCTGCCTGCTGGTCGCGACGCTCGTGTCGCTGGTTCCGGTGGCCGTGTACGCCTACCGCTCGAACCTGCGCAACATCTTCATCACGATGGGGCTCTTTCTCGGGGCGATGGTCTTCCTGCCGACCACCGACTACATCTTCAATTCGATCCTCCGCCAGCACCAGCGCGACCGCATCCTCAGCTTCCTGGGCATCATCAACGACCCGCTGGGCACCGACTACAACGTCAATCAGGCCAAGATCGCCATCGGCTCGGGCGGACTGGCGGGCAAGGGCTTCCTCCAGGGCACGCAGATCAAGTACGGGTTCGTGCCCGAGCGCCATACGGACTTCATCTTCTGCACCGTGGGCGAGGAGTGGGGATTCCTCGGCGCGCTTACGGTGCTGGGGCTGCTCTGCGCCCTCATCCTGCGTCTGATGCGCATGGGCGAACGGCAGGAGGAGCCTTTCGGCCGCATCTACTGCTACAGCGTGGCGGCCATCCTGTTGTTCCATGTGCTGGTGAACGTGGGCATGACCGTGGGGCTGATGCCCGTCATGGGCATTCCGCTGCCCTTCATGAGCTATGGGGGCTCGTCGCTCATCGCGTTCACCATCCTGGTATTCATCGCCGTGCGGCTCGACGCCGCGACGCGGCAGTTCTCGCTCGGCGCAAAATATTGATCGGTTATGGAATCAAATGATTTTCAGGGTCTCACTTCGGAGCAGGCGGCCGAAAGCCGCCGCCTGCACGGAGTCAATGTCATTACTCCGGCCGCGGAGGATTCGGCGTGGCGTCTCTTCGCCGACAAGTTCCGCGATCCGCTGATCCGCGTGCTGCTCGTGGCTGCACTGCTGTCGTTCGGCATCGCAGTCGTCGAGCGCGATTTTCTCGAACCCGTGGGCATCCTCTGCGCATTGGTGCTAGCCACGTGCGTGGGCTTCGTCTTCGAGTGGGACGCCATGCGCCGCTTCCGGCGGCTGAACCGCGTGAACGACGAGCAGCCCGTGAAGGTGCTGCGCGACGGCGCCGTGTGCGAGATTCCCCGCCGCGAGGTGGTCGTGGGCGATGCGGTCTTCGTCGAGAGCGGCGAGATGGTGCCGGCGGACGGCGAGCTGGTCGAGGCCGTGTCGCTCGCCGTGGATGAATCGACCCTCACGGGCGAGCCCCAGGTGGAGAAGACGACCCGGCCCGAGTGCTTCGACCCCGAGGCGACCTATCCGTCGAATGCGGTGCTGCGCGGCACGACGGTGGCGGACGGCTACGGCCGCTTCGTCGTCACGGCCGTGGGCGACGCCACCGAGGCGGGGCGGGTCACCGAGCAGGCCACGGTGCGCCATGACGCTCCTACCCCCCTGCAATGCCAGCTGGCCAGGCTTTCGCGCTACATCGGCTGGCTGGGTATCGTACTCTCGGTCGGCATCTTCGTGCTGCTGCTGCTCAAGTCGTTTTTCACGGGGGCGCTGCTCTCCGGGGGCTGGCTCCACGCACTGCAACAGGTGCTCCACATCTTCATGGTGTCGGTGGCGCTGATCGTCATGGCCGTGCCCGAGGGGCTGCCCATGAGCATCACGCTCTCGCTGGCGATGTCGATGCGCCGCATGCTCCGCACGAACAACCTCGTGCGGCGGATGCACGCCTGCGAGACGATGGGGGCCGTGACGGTGATCTGCACCGACAAGACGGGAACGCTGACCCAAAACCGCATGCACGTGGGCGAAATGCTGCGCGACGAGGGCGTTCCGCTGCACGAATTCGCCGAGGCGATCGCCGTGAACACCACGGCTTTTCTCGATGCGGAGGGGAAGCATGTGGGCAATCCCACCGAGGGGGCGCTGCTCGAATGGCTCGGGGCGCAGGGCGAGGATTACGCCGCACTGCGCCGCGGGGCGCAGATCGTGGACCGCATGACCTTCACCACGGAGCGCAAGTACATGGCGACGGTAGTGCGCAGCGGCATCACGGGACGCCGGCTGATCTGCGTGAAGGGCGCGCCGGAGATCGTGCGGAGCATGTGCGCCGAGGCGTGGCCCGACGAGACCGCTGCGCGCCTCGCGGAGTATCAGAGCCGCGCCATGCGCACGCTCGGCATCGCCTGGGGCGTGGCCGAAGCGGAGGATTGCGCCACGTGCATCGCGGCGGGCGGACTCCGCTATGCGGGCATCGCGGCGCTCTCTGATCCGTTGCGCGAGGAGGTGCCCGACGCAGTGGCGGCGGCATGCCGCGCCGGCATCGCCATCAAGCTCGTGACGGGCGACACGCAGGGCACGGCGCTCGAAATCGCCCGCCGCATCGGTCTGTGGGACGATGCGGCGGACGGTCCCGACAACCGGATGACGGGCCCCGAGTTCGCGGCGACGGACGACGAGCGGCTTGCGGAGCGCGTGTCGGGGCTGAAGATCCTCTCGCGTGCCCGTCCGCTGGACAAACAGCGGCTCGTGCGTCTGTTGCAGGAGCGCGGCGAGGTCGTGGCCGTCACGGGCGACGGCACCAACGACGCTCCGGCGCTGCACTTCGCGCAGGTCGGGCTCTCGATGGGCAGCGGCACCTCGGTGGCGAAAGATGCCTCGGACATTACGCTCATCGACGACTCGTTCGCCTCGATCGTCACGGCCGTGCTGTGGGGGCGTTCGCTCTACCGCAACATCCAGCGCTTCGTGCTCTTCCAGCTCACGATCAACTTCGCCGCGATCGTCGTATGCCTCGTGGGGGCGGTGCTCGGTCACGACCTGCCGCTCACCGTGGTGCAGATTCTGTGGGTCAATATCATCATGGACACTTTCGCCGCGATGGCCATGTCGTCGCTGCCGCCCGACCCCGCGGTGCTCGCCGATCCGCCCCGCTCGGGCGACGAGTTCATCATCACGCCGGCCATGGCCCGCACGCTCCTCGTATGCGGCGGCGTCATCACGGCCGTACTGCTGGCCATGCTCTTCGCGTGGGAGGTCGGCACGGGAGGCATGACGCCCGTGGAGCAGACGCTCTTCTTCTCGGTCTTCGTCTTCCTTCAGTTCTGGAATATGTTCAATGCCAAGGGTTTCGAGACCCGAAGCTCCGTCTTCGCGCAATGGCGGGGCTGCCGCGAGTTCCTGCTTATCCTGCTGGCCATAGGGGTCGGACAGGTGCTGATCGTGGAGTTCGGCGGCGGCGTGTTCCGCACGGTGCCCCTCACCTTTGCGCAGTGGGCCTGGGTGATCGGCGGCACGTCGCTCCTCGCGTTCGGCGGCGAGGTCGTGCGGGCGTTGCGGCGGCGCCGTGCCGCGGTCGTGCGCAACCGCTGAGAGGTGCGGAGAAAGATAACGCCGCGGAGCTGCTCGAACCGTAGCAGCTCCGCGGCGGTTCGTTTTCGCTGTTTCGGCCGGGGAACCCGACGGCCTCCTGTTTCGATGCCGGCAGCCGCGGCCGCCCGCGCGACTGTTTGCCCGAGGGCCGTGCGGTTTCGGATGCCCGGGAATGAAGGGGTGCGGGGTTCGTGCGTGCCCTTTTTTCGGCGGCGAAGCGTGCGGGAAGATGAGCCGGGCCGAATGAGGCGTGGGTGAAGACGCCTCCGCCCCGCCGTTCCGGGAGCGGAGGGCGGGGCGGAAGATGCGGCGGCGGTCCTGCGTGCGGATGCCGGGCGGGGTTACTGCTTGCGCCGGAGCGCGGCGAAGCAGTGGCGGCAGATGGGCTCGTAGGTCTCCTGTGCGCCGAGCATCACCTGCTTCTCGTCCTGCGTGAGGCGGTGCGAATGGTTGGCCAGGTTGCCGCAGCGCACGCAGATGGCGTGCACCTTGGTGACGTACTCGGCCGTGGCCATCAGTGCGGGCATCGGACCGAAGGGGCGGCCCGTGTAGTCCATGTCGAGTCCCGCGACGATGACCCGCACGCCGTTGTCGGCCAGCTCGCGGCACACCCCGACGATGCTCTTGTCGAAGAACTGCGCCTCGTCGATGCCCACCACGTCCACGCCCGCGGACATGAGCAGGATGTTCTGCGGCGAATCGACCGGCGTGGAGCGGATGGCGTTCGCGTCGTGCGACACGACCTGCTCCTCCGAGTAGCGCACGTCGATGCGGGGCTTGAAGATTTCGACTTTCTGATTGGCGAACTGGGCGCGTTTGAGGCGGCGGATCAGCTCCTCGGTCTTGCCCGAGAACATCGAGCCGCACACTACTTCGATCCAGCCCTTGCGGTTTGCGTTTTCCAGAAACATGGCTCCTATCCGGTTTACTGACAGTCGTCGAGGCGCGTGATGCGGGCACCGAGCGCGTTCAGACGGGTTTCGATGTCGTGGTAGCCGCGGTCGATCTGCTCGATGTTCTGGATCGTGCTGCATCCCTCCGCACTCATGGCGGCGATCAGCAGCGCCACGCCGGCACGGATGTCGGGCGAAGTCATGCGCGTGGCCCGCAGCCGTATGCGGTGGTCGTGGCCGATGACCGTGGCCCGGTGGGGGTCGCAGAGGATGATCTGGGCACCCATGTCGATCAGCTTGTCCACGAAGAAGAGGCGGCTTTCGAACATCTTCTGGTGGATCAGCACCGAGCCCCTGGCCTGCGTGGCCACCACCAGGAAGATCGACAGCAGGTCGGGCGTCAGCCCCGGCCACGGCGCGTCGGCGATGGTCATGATCGAGCCGTCGATGAAACTCTCGATGCCGTAATGCTCCTGCGAGGGGATGTAGAGGTCGTCGCCCCGCTGTTCGAAGCGGATGCCCATGCGTGCGAACTGCGCCGGGATGATGCCCAGGTTCTCGAACGAGACGTTGCGGATCGTCAGCTCCGACTGCGTCATGGCGGCCATGCCGATGAAGCTGCCGACCTCGATCATGTCGGGAAGCATCGTGTGCTCCGTGCCGCCGAGCGACTCCACGCCCTCGATGGTCAGCAGGTTCGAGGCGATGCCCGAGATGCGGGCGCCCATGCGGTTGAGCATGCGGCACAACTGCTGGATGTAGGGTTCGCACGCCGCGTTGTAGATCGTGGTGGTGCCCTTGGCCAGCACGGCGGCCATGATGATGTTGGCCGTGCCCGTCACCGAGGCTTCGTCGAGGAGCATGTAGGTGCCCCGCAGGTCGCGGCCCTCGACCGTATAGAATCCGCCCTCGGTCGCGGCGTCGAAGTCGAAGCGCGCGCCAAGCTTCCGGAAGCCGATGAAGTGGGTGTCGAGGCGCCGGCGGCCGATCTTGTCACCGCCCGGACGCGGCACGTAACCCACGCCGTAGCGGGCCAGCATGGGGCCGATGAGCATCACCGAGCCGCGCAGCCGCGTGCAGCGCTTGCGGTAGTCGTCGCTGCGTATGTAGTCGAAGTCGAGCTCGCGGGCGCAGAACGTGTAGGTGTTCTCCTCGGGGTGGGTCACCTCCACGCCCATGTGTTCGAGCAGCTCGATGAGTTGCAGTACGTCAATGATGCGCGGCACGTTGCGGACCGTAACCCGCTCGGGGGTGAGCAGCGTGGCGCAGAGTATTTGCAGCGCCTCGTTCTTGGCGCCCTGGGGCGTGATCGCTCCGTGGAGCCGGTGTCCGCCCTCGACCTGAAAAATTGCCATGACGTGAAATTTTTACCAAAGGTAAGAATTTCCGTCGAAAAGGCGAAACGCTCCGGCGGCTTTTCGCTGCTTTTCCGTGTGCGCGGCTGCGGCGTGCGGACGCTTGTCCGCTGGGCCGGAGGGGCGTGCGCCGCTGGGGATGCGTTTCGGGGTGATGGTTGGTCGCGCGTGCCTCGGGGTATGCTTCGGCGGGAGGCGGGGCGGCGGTCGTGCGTCGGGGAAGGGTGTGCAGGACATACGGAAACAGCAACGGAGGCGCAAGCGCCTCCGTTGCTATGGGATTCGTCGCCGAAGCCCCTCTGATCGGACCTTAAGCGTATTTGAACGTCGATTCGTCCGATACGGTCAGCTTCTTGCGACCTTTCGCACGACGTGCGGCCAGGACCTTGCGGCCGTTGGCGGTCGCCATTCTCTGACGGAAGCCGTGCTTGTTGATTCTTTTCCGGCGCGAAGGCTGGAAAGTACGTTTCATTGCCATAGCTATATCGGTTTTATTGTTTTATGCGCTTTTGCGGATTGCAAAGGTAGACGAAATTTTATTATTTACAAAAAAAACGGGCGGTTTTTTCGTGCCTCGGGGCGTCACTCCGTCTTGTAGAGGTCGATCTCTCCGGTTTCGACCTTGCGGTAGAGATCGGCCAGTTCGGCGATCACGGGCGAAATGTACTCGATGGTGTCGTGCACCGCGGTTTTGTCGCCCTCGCCGCGGATGCGGTAGAGCATGGCGGCGTAGAGCGCGCGGAAACAGAGCTCGGTGTCGCTCATGCCCGGATTGCCCACGATGCGCCGCAACTGGGGCAGGTGGGGTTCGAGCCGCGCGAAGGTCGCGCGGTAGTGCGCACCGACGGGGAGCTGTTGCAGCCGCAGGTGCAGGTCGTGGAGGTCGGCGATCAGGTGCAGCGTGTGTTCGAGGTGTCCCTTCTCCTCCTTGCCCTCGCGGCGCAGAAGCCCCGCGATGTCGAGGTACCAGAGCAGAAACACGGGGCGCTGCTCTTCGGCGATGTCCTTGCGCGGCTCGATCAGCTGGCTGTAAATCGCCTCGGGGCTGAACTGGAGCGCCCGCAGCAGGTCCTCCAGCTGCCAGAGGTAGAGAATGTATTCGGCGATGTTTTCGCGACGTTTGTTTTGTGCTATGTCCATGTTGCGTCGTTTGTGCGGGCGGTAGGTGCGGTGAGCAAGGCCGCTATGCGGAGTTTTATTTCTTGATCCAGAGGGTCGTGGCGCCCTTGTGCCGCAGGAAGTACTGCTGCGACTTGAGCAGGTTGCGCGACTGGAGGACCATGCTCTTGGTCTCGTTGAGGATCGTGAGGTAGAGCATGCTGGCCTTGGTGTTCGACTGGGCGTTGTTGATGCGTGTGAGCTCCGACTTGATGGCGTCGGCGATCGACTCGAAGAGCTGGTCGCGCAGCGAGAGCACCATCTCGATGTCCGAGAAGTCGCCCGTGCCGAGCATGTGGTTGATGTGGCGGTAGATCGACTCCACGTCGTCGTTGATGTGCATCAGGTCGTCGGTCTGCTCCTTCGAGAGGCCCTCGTGGTTGTTGTCGATGTGTTCGAACGCCGGACGCGTGATGTGCATCAGCGCCTTGGTCATCTCGTTCAGGTAATCGACCACCTGCACGTAGTAGTGCGCCGTGTCCACGTCGCTGCTCTGGAGCTTGCGGAGCGTTGGCATGAGCGAATATTTGCGTTCGCGTGCCTGGTAGAAGAGGTCGTTCGACTCCTTCACCATGTCGCGCAGCACCTTGCGGTTCTCCTTGAAGACGCCGATGAGCGTGCGGTCGTAGATCTGCGTGGCCGCATCCATCGTGCGGCTCACCTCCTCCGTGAGGTTGGCGATGATGGTCTCCTTGGTCTGGGGTTTGGCGGCTTTCGCGGCTTCGGCGCCCTTTTTCTTGGGCAGGTTGCTGTGCACGAGCATGTAGCCGCAGAGCACCGTCACTATGACGAATGCGGGGGTGCCGCCGTAGATCAGCGCCAGGCCGACCACGAAAGCGATCAGGAAGCCGCCGAGCGCCGTGACGAACCAGCCTGCGACCACGGTCATGACGCCCGAGATGCGGTAGACGGCGCTCTCGCGGCCCCAGGCGCGGTCGGCGAGCGACGAACCCATGGCCACCATGAAGCACACGTAGGTGGTCGAAAGAGGCAGTTTGAGCGACGTGGCCACCGAAATCAGCAGGGCCGAGGTGGTGAGGTTCACCGTGGCGCGGATCATGTCGAAGGGGGCGCCCGAGTGCTCCACGTCCTCGATTTCGAAGCGTTTGGCGACGGCTGTGCGGAACCGTTCGGGGAAGATCCGCTCCATGCCGGCATTGATGCCGAGGGCCGCGCGCACGATCGTGCGCGAGAAGGCCGACGAGCCGTACTGCGTCGAACCGTCGTCGCCCTGCGCCGTGAGCGAGAGTTCGGTTTCGGTCACGTGGAGCGCCTTTTTCGAGGTCCACAGCGTGAGGATCATCACGGCGCCCGCCGCCAGCAGAATGAGGAAGTTGGCCGGAACGTTCTCGTTGAGCGCCTCCATGAGCATCGTGGTGCTGCCCGCCTCGCGTGCGATGCCGTAGGCGTCGAAGCCGGCGACCGGCACGCCGATGAAGTTCACCAGGTCGTTGCCCGCGAAAGCGAGGGCGAGGGCGAAGGTGCCCGAGAGGATCGTGATGCGCAGGATGTTGATCTTCATGCGCTGCACGATGAAGAGCAGCAGCGTGCAGGCCGCCCAGCAGATGAGCAGCGCCAGGGCGAGGTGGTGATCCACGAAATCGAGGAACGTGTTGTCGCGCAGTGCGTTCTTGAGCCCCTTGAAGACGGCGAAGTAGACGATGGCCGTGAGCGAGGCGCCGCACCACAGCGAGCCGTAGCGGCGGAAGAGGGCGATGTAGCGGAAGGTGAAGATGAGGCGCGAGAGGTACATGATCGCCGTGCCGCACGTGAAGGCGATGACCACCGACAGCAGGATGGCCGAGACGATGCCCAGGGCACGCGTGGCGTTAATGTAGTGGCCGATTTCGGCGGCGCCGACGGTGGGGTCGTTCGATATTTTGTAGATCGAGACGGCGATGGCCGAGCCCAGGAGGCAGAAGACAAGCGACACGGTGGTCGAGGTGGGCAGACCCCACGAGTTGTAGAGATCGAGCAGGATGATGTTGGCGAACATCACGCCCAGGTAGAGCATCATCACTTCGTGGAACGTGAAGAGCCCGGGGTTGAACATGCCGCTGCGGGCCACCTCCATCATGCCGCTCGACGTGACCACGCCGAGCAGGATGCCCACCGATGCCACGCCGAGGATGGTTTTCATGGGTGCGGCTTTGGAGCCGATGGCCGACGTGAGGAAGTTCACGGCGTCGTTGGTTACGCCGACGAAGAGGCCCGAGACTGCGAGAATGCCCAGAATGACGACGATGACTGTGTAGATTTCGCTCATGGCTGCGTAATTTTTGCTGTCCAAAATTACGCCAAATTCGAGACCGATCTTCCCGATATGGCCAATATTAACGAAAATTTAACACGAATCGTCGGTCGTGCGGATGCGGGAAAAACTGCGGAGCGCACCGAATGCATTTTCGGTGCGCTCCGCTGGTCGGATGGATACAGGAGCTTGGGCTCCTTACTCGACTGGTACGTCGTACACGGCTCCGCTCGCGGTGGCGATGCGGAGCGTAAGTCCATACTCCGATATGGATTCGGGTGCTTCAGTGAGGTGTAGTCTGAGAATATCTTGACTACCGTATTTCCCGGAGTCCGGAAGCCAAATGAACGACAGATCCTCTTTCGTGCAATCGCTCAGCAGCTTCGTGATCGGTTCGAGTTCGGGCTGGATGGCTTTATAGAATATGCTACCCCGGTCTGAGAATTCTTCGGGCATCGTGCTCCAGTCGTAATTATAGGTATATCCGCTCTCGATGTGCCGACGTGCCGATGTGGTTTCGATCCGACAGAAAGCATTCCATGATTCACCGGGGGCGATTCCGTTCCATTCGCGGTCTGCTGTAAGGTCGATTGCTGTAATATCGTCGGCAAGATACATATAGTGCATGAAAGCACCTCTAACGCCGGGACCATAAGGCAAGTTTCGGGGAGTATCATAATTCACATCGCGGCGTTTTACGCATTATGCTTCGTATTCGGCGGAGTTGTCGTAGAGATATGATTTAAGTTTTCCTTCAACGGG
>VSOO01000039.1 GCA_009774895.1 Alistipes sp.
CCTCAACTCCGTTTCCGGCCACGCGCCCCGCAGCCCCGGCCCCGCCGCACGGTTACGCGTCGAGCGCCAGCTCCAGCACCCGGTCGAGGGTCCGCACGTAGTGGAACGTCAGCCCCTCGACGTATTCGGGCCGGATCTCGGCCACGTCCTTGCGGTTCTCCTCCGAGAGGATCAGCTCCCGGATTCCGGCACGCTTGGCGGCCAGGATCTTCTCCTTCACGCCGCCCACCGGCATCACACGGCCCCGCAGGGTCGTCTCGCCCGTCATGGCGATGCGCTCCCTGACCTTGCGGCCCGTGTAGGTCGATACGATCGACGTGACCATCGTAATGCCGGCCGAGGGTCCGTCCTTCGGGATCGCGCCCTCGGGCACGTGGATGTTTATGTCGTGTTCGGCGAACGTCTCCGCGGGGATGCCCAGCTCCTTGTAGTGGGCCATCACCCACTCGTGGGCGATCGTCGCCGACTCCTTCATCACGTCGCCCAGGTTGCCCGTGAGGTTCAGCCGCCCCTTGCCGGGCGTGAGGCACGACTCGATGTAAAGGATGTCGCCGCCGACCTCGGTCCAGGCCAGGCCCGTCACCACGCCCACCATGTCGGCCACCTCGTACTCCTCGCGCAGGAACTTGGGCACGCCCAGGATCTTCTCCGCATCGGCGGCGCTCACCTCCGGCGCATACGGCTCGCCGAAGGCGATCTGCCGGGCGCGGGCGCGGGCGATCTTGGCCAGGTGCTTGTCCAGCGAGCGCACGCCCGCCTCGCGCGTGTAGCCCGTGATGATGTGCTCCACCACCTCGGGCGCGAGGATCAGCTGTTCGGCGCCGACCCCGTGGGCCTCGCGCTGCTTGGGCAGCAGGTGGTCCAGCGCGATGCGGATCTTCTCCTCGGTCAGGTAGCCCGCGATGTTGATCATCTCCATGCGGTCGCGCAGGGCCGGCGCGATGCCGGCGATGTTGTTGGCCGTGGCGATGAAGAGCACCTTCGACAGGTCGTACTCCATGTCGAGGTAGTTGTCGTGGAACGTGGTGTTCTGCTCGGGGTCGAGCACTTCGAGCAGCGCGCTCGACGGGTCGCCGTGGTTGCTCACCGTCACCTTGTCCACCTCGTCGAGGATGATGACCGGATTCGACGACTCGCAGCGGCGTATGGTCTGGATGATGCGGCCGGGCATGGCGCCGATGTAGGTGCGGCGGTGTCCGCGGATCTCCGACTCGTCGTGCAGGCCGCCCAGCGATATGCGGCCGAACTTGCGGCCCAGCGCCGCGGCCACCGACTTGCCGAGCGAGGTCTTGCCCACGCCCGGTGCGCCGTACAGACAGAGTATCGGCGACTTGAGGTCGCCCTTGAGCTTGAGCACGGCCAGGTGTTCGAGCAGCCGGTCCTTCACCTCGTCCAGTCCGAAGTGGTCGCGGTCGAGCTGCTCGCGCGCGGCGTTCAGGTCGAGGTTGTCCTGCGTCACGTCGTTCCACGGCAGGTCGAGCATCAGCTGGAGGTAGGTCATCTGCACCGAGTACTCCGCCACGGCGGGATTCAGGCGCTCGACCTTGGCCAGCTCCTTCTCGAACACCTCGCCCACCTCGCGGGGCCAGTTCTTGCCGGCGGCGCACTCGCGCATCTTCTCGATCTCGCCGTCCTCGCCCTCGCCCAGCTCGTCCTGTATGGTGCGCATCTGCTGCTGGAGGTAATATTCGCGCTGCTGCTTGTCGATCTCCTGCTTCACGCGCTCCTGAATCTGGTTTTTCAGCTCGGCGAGCTGTTGCTCGCGCACCAGGATTTCGAGCAGACGCCGCGTGCGGGCCAGCAGGCCGGGCGCTTCGAGCAGCGACTGACGGTCCTCGTCCGAGAGTTCGAGGTTCGAGCAGATGAAGTTGATGATGCCGCGTTTCGAGTCGATGTTCTTGATGGCGAACGCCGCCTCCTTGGGCATGTTGGGCGACACGTTGATGATGCCGAGCGCCACGTCGCGCACCGAATCCACGAGCGCCTCGAATTCGATGCTCTTCAGGTCGGGCGCGGCGTCGCGCAGCGCCGTGACTCGGGCCTTGAGATAGGGCTCCGTGGCGACGTACTCGCCCACCTCGATCTTCTCCAGGCCGTTCAGGATCACCGTGAGGTTGCCGTTGGGCATTTCGAGGATCTTGATGATGCGGGCCGCCGTACCCACGCGGTACATGTCGTCAGGCGCCGGATCGTCCACCTCGCCTTCGCGCTGGAGCACGGCGCCCAGCATGCCGCCCTCGGCATTGACGGCGCGTACGAGGCTGATGCTCTTGTCGCGTCCCACGGTGATGGGCGTGATCGACCCCGGGAAGAGCACCGAGCTGCGCAGGGTCAGGATGGGCAGTATTTCGGGCACGTCGGTCTCCTCCGCCACTTCGTCGCCCCCGGTGACGATGGGTATTACATGGTGCCTGCCGTCGAGCATTTCGGGCAGTGCGTTCAGGTCGTCGATCTCTACGGTTTCGACTCTATTTTTCTTATTCATAATCATTCGCGTTTTCGCAGCCGTCTCCTCCGTCCGAAATGCCCCGGACCGCGTCCGGCCCGGCGGAAGCTCCCCTGTCACGGCAGAGGAGGCGCGCCGTGCGGACGCAGCCGCACGACGCATTCGCTGCAATCGTGCAAAGATAACGCTTTTTCCTCAAATTTCGCGTACGTTTCCGCACAATGAACCCCGATCCGCCCCCGCGCGAGGGGCGTGCAGGCATTTTTCGCCACTTTTCGGAGGCTGCGGCATGCGACAATCCGCAACTTTTCGTAACTTTGCGCATTCGATCCGAAATACAAACAACATTACGACAATGCATATCGCAGAGAAATATTCGCCCCAGCAGATCGAGGCGAAGTGGTACGACTACTGGACCGAGCACCGGCTGTTCCACTCGGAGCCCGACGAACGCGAACCCTACACGATCGTCATTCCGCCGCCCAACGTCACGGGCATGCTCCACATGGGCCACATGCTCAACAACACGTTGCAGGACGTGCTGGTGCGCCGCGCCCGCATGAAAGGCAAGAACGCCTGCTGGGTGCCGGGCATGGACCATGCGTCGATCGCCACCGAGGCCAAGGTCGTGGCGCGCCTCAGGGAGCAGGGCATCGAGAAGTCGTCGCTCACGCGCGAGGAGTTCCTGCGCCACGCCTGGGAGTGGAAGGAGCAGTACGGCGGCGTGATCCTCCGGCAGCTGCGCAAGCTGGGCGCCTCGTGCGACTGGGACCGCACGGTCTTCACGATGGACGAGGCCCGCACCGAAAGCGTGCTGCGCGTCTTCTGCGATCTCTACGAAAAGGGCCGCATCTACCGCGGCGTGCGCATGGTGAACTGGGACCCCGCGGCCCGCACGGCCCTCTCGGACGAGGAGGTGATCTTCCGCGAGTCGCACGGCAAGCTCTACTACCTGCGCTACCGCGTCGAGGGCATGGACCGCGACGTCATCGTGGCCACCACGCGCCCCGAAACCATCCTGGGCGACACGGCGCTGTGCGTCAATCCGAACGACCCGCGCTACGACTGGCTGCCGCAGGACGCGCGGGTCACGGTGCCGCTCGTGGGGCGCACGATTCCCGTCATCCGCGACGAGTACGTGGACATCGAATTCGGCACCGGCGCGCTGAAAGTCACGCCGGCACACGACGTGAACGACTACATGCTGGGCGAGAAATACGGACTCGAAACCATCGACATATTCAACGACGACGGCACGATCAACGACAAGGCGGGCCTTTACGCGGGCGAGGACCGCTTCGAGGTGCGCCGCCGCATCGAGGGCGACCTCGACGCCGCAGGACTGCTCGAAAAGACCGAGGCCTACACCAACAACGTGGGTTACTCCGAGCGCACGGGCGTGGCGATCGAACCCAAGCTCTCGATGCAGTGGTTCCTCTCGATGAAGGAGCTGGCCGGGCCGGCCACGCGCGCGGTGCTGGACGACGTGATCCGCTTCGTGCCCGAGAAGTACAAGAACACCTACCGCCACTGGATGGAGAACATCAAGGACTGGTGCATCTCGCGCCAGCTGTGGTGGGGCCAGCGCATTCCGGCCTGGTACCTTCCGAAAGGGGGCTTCGTGGTGGCTCCCACGGAGGAGGAGGCCCTCGCCAAGGCGCGCGAAGCCACGGGCGACGACGCATTGCAGCTCAGCGACCTGCGTCAAGACGAGGACGTGCTCGACACGTGGTTCTCGTCGTGGCTGTGGCCCATCTCGGTATTCGACGGCATCCGCAATCCGGACAACGCCGAAATCCGCTACTACTACCCCACGGCCGACCTGGTGACGGGCCCGGACATCATCTTCTTCTGGGTGGCGCGCATGATCATGGCGGGCTACGAGTACCGGGGCACGATGCCGTTCCGCAACGTCTACTTCACGGGCATCGTGCGCGACAAGATCGGCCGCAAGATGTCCAAGCAGCTGGGCAACTCGCCCGATCCGCTCGACCTGATCGCCAAATACGGCGCCGACGGCATGCGCGTGGCAATGCTGCTCTCCTCGTCGGCGGGCAACGACGTGATGTTCGACGAGGCGCTGTGCGAGCAGGGCCGCAACTTCGGCAACAAGATATGGAACGCCTACCGCCTGATCGGCGGCTGGAGCGTCGATCCCGCCGCCGCACAGAGCGAGAACGACCGCCTGGCCGTGGCGTGGTTCGAGCAGGCGCTGGGCCGCGCGCTGCGCCAGATCGAGGAGGATTTCGCGCAATACCGCATTTCGGAGGCGCTCATGAAGGCCTACAAGCTCTTCTGGGACGACTTCAGCGGCCTCTACCTCGAAATGGTGAAGCCCGCCTACGGCACGCCCTCCGATGCGGCGACCCTCGCGGCGACCAAGCGTTTCTTCGACGCGCTGATGCGCATCCTCCACCCCTTCATGCCTTTCGTCACGGAGGAGATCTGGCAGGACCTGGCACCGCGCGCCGCAGGCGAGTCGATCATGACGGCCCCGATGCCCGAACCCGCGGCCGAGGACGCACGCATGCTGGCCCGCTTCGCGCTGGCCCACGAGGTCGTATCCGCCGTGCGCAACATCCGCAACAAGAAGAACCTGCCTCAGAAGGAGGCCCTCGTGCTGCGCGTAATCGCCGACGAGAACTACCCCGCGGAGTTCGCGCCCGTGATCCGCAAGATGGCCAACCTCTCGCAGATCGAGACCGCGACGGAGAAGGATCCCGCGGCAGCGGCTTTCCTGGTCAAGACCACACAGTACTTCGTGCCGCTGGCCGGCTGCATCGACCCCGAGGCCGAGCGCCGCAAGCTCGCCGACGACCTGACCTACTACGAGGGATTCCTCGCGAGCGTGATGAAGAAGCTCTCGAACGAGCGTTTCGTGCAGTCGGCGCCCGAGAAGGTCGTGGCCAACGAGCGGGCCAAGCAGGCCGACGCCGAGGCGAAGATCGCGGCCATCCGCGCACAGCTCGCAGCACTCGAATAGAACGACCAGGCGGTGAGCGCCCGGCGATGTGCCGGGCGCTCACCGCCTGCTTTCACCGCACACCGCAATGCCGCAGATCACCATCTACACCGACGGCTCGGCCCGGGGCAATCCGGGTCCGGGCGGTTACGGCTGCGTCCTGCTCTCGGGCCCCTACCGCAAGGAGCTGTCGCAGGGCTTCCGCCGCACGACCAACAACCGCATGGAACTCATGGGCGTATGCGCCGCACTGGAGCTGCTCAGGTTCGACGGGTCCGACGTCACGATCTACTCCGACTCGAAATACGTGGTGGACGCCGTGACGAAAGGCTGGGTCTTCGGCTGGGAGCGCAAGGGATTCGCCGACAAGAAGAATCCCGACCTCTGGCAGCGCTTCCTGCGCTCGTACCGCCGCCACAACGTACGTTTCGTGTGGGTCAAGGGACACGCCGAGACCGTGGAGAACAACCGGTGCGACGAACTGGCCGTCGCGGCCGCCCTGGACCGCGCCCACCTGGCCGAGGACACCGGATACGAAGCCTGAGCGGACGACGGACATGCCGCCCGCCGGTCCTGCGGACCGATCGAAACGCAACCCGCCGCGGAATCCGCCGCCCCGGCAAGCAGGACGTTTTCACCGCACCGCTGACAAAGCGCAACGCAACCGTCCCGTAAAGTGCGGACCGCGGCGCACCCCAGCCTCGCATGCCGCGCCCACCGGATACGGATCGGTGCGACACGGCCGCACCGAACCCGATACACCGCAACCACGCCCCCCACCTGCGATCGCGCGCTGCCGCCCCGGTCCGCGCGGGCCCCAGCCTCCGGCCGGAAAAATCACCCGGCAGCCGCACATCCGATCCGACAACCTTACGACCGAGTCGTCAGAAACTCCCGCAGCCCAAAGAGCCGCGCGGTCCGCAGCCTCCGGCGGCGGAGGCCTGCAAACTGCGCTTCGCACTGCCCGCGTCCTCCGCAGGCCGCGCCCCGCAACGACGCCGCAAACCATCCGGAACGGGATGGCGCCCCCTCGCCAACTGAAACTTACCCCGCGGATCCGGATCGAACGCCCTGTCGGCCGCAGCACCTGAGACCCTGTAAACGAAACGTGCCGCGCCCTCACGGACGCGGCACACAGCATCTCGCCGCCGGCAGCACGAAGCGCGCCGCTTACCTCTCCGCCCCGGTCTCCGGTGCGCGCATCAGCCCCAGGTCGGCAGCCAGGCGCTCCATCAGCGCATGGGCCGCATCGTATTCGTTGGGGATTTCGCCGTCGAGTATGGCGTTCTTGATCGCCTCCTTGATGTCGCCGATGGCGCGGCAGGGCGGTATTCCGTAGGTCTGCATGATGATCTCGCCCGTGATCGGCGGCTGGAAGTTGCGGACGCGGTCGCGCTCCTCCAGGTCCTTCATCTTGCGGCGCACGAGGGCGAAATTCGCGAGGTAGCGCTTCACCTTGGCGTCAATGCCCGAGGTGATGTCGGCTTCGCAGAGCGTCATGAGGCACTCGATGTCGTCGCCCGCCTCGAAGAGCAGCCGCCGCACGGCCGAATCGGTCACCATGTCCTCCGAGAGGATGATCGGACGGAGGTGGAGGAAGACCATCTTCTGCACGAACTTCATGTGCTCGTTGAGCGGCAGCTTGAGCTGCCGGAAGATCGCGGGCACCATCTTCGAGCCGACCACCTCGTGGCCGTGGAACGTCCACCCCGCCTTCGGGTCGTAGGCCTTGGTCTGCGGCTTGGCGATGTCGTGCAGCAGGGCGGCCCACCGCAGCCACAGGTCGCCCCCGGAGCGCGCCACGTTGTCAAGCACCTTGAGCGTGTGGACGAAGTTGTCCTTGTGCGCGTGTTTTCCCACGCGCTCGACCCCCTTGAGCCGGTGCAGCTCGGGGAAAATGCGTTCGAGCAGTCCGGTCATGTCCAGCAGCTCGAAGCCCATCGACGGCACGGGCGAAAGCACGATCTTGTTCAGCTCCACGGCGATACGCTCGCGCGAGACGATGGCGATGCGGGCGCTGTTGCGGCGTATGGCCTCGAAGGTCTCCGGCTCGATGTCGAATCCCAACTGTGCGGCGAACCGCACGGCCCGCATCATGCGCAGCGGATCGTCCGAAAAGGTGATGTCGGGATCGCACGGCGTGCGGATCGTGCAATCCTCCAGGTCGTCCATGCCGCCGAACGGATCGACCAGCTCGCCGAACGTGTCGCCGTTGATCGACCAAGCCATGGCGTTGATCGTGAAGTCGCGGCGGCGCTGGTCGTCCTCCAGCGTTCCGGCCTCGACCACCGGTTTGCGCGAGTCGCGCGAGTAGGACTCGCGCCGGGCCCCCACGAACTCCACCTCCGTGCCCCCGCGCGTGCGGACCATGGCCGTGCCGAAGGTCTTGAACACCGACACCCGGGCGCGGAGCTCGGCGCCGAGCGCCTCGGCGATCTCTATGCCGCTGCCCACGACCACCACGTCCACGTCGGTGGACGGACGCCGCAGGTAGTGGTCGCGCACGTAGCCTCCCACGACGAAAGCCCGCACGCCCCGCGCATCGACGATGCGCGCAAGACGCCGGAACAGGGGATCGGCGAGCGGGCCGGCCGCAATCCGCTCGCGTTCGGCTACCGTGTCAGACATCTTTTATAAAGCGATACCGTATTTTCGAGTCCGTAGTAAAGGGCGTCGCTGATGAGCGCATGCCCGATCGACACCTCGTCGAGCCAGGGGATGCGCTCGGCGAAATAGCGCAGGTTGTCCAGATTGAGGTCGTGGCCGCCGTTGAGCCCCAGCCCCGCGCGGCGCGCCTCCTCGGCCGCCGCCACGTAGGGCGCGACGGCCCGCTCGCGGTCGGCCGCATACTGCGCGGCATAGGCCTCGGTGTAGAGCTCCACACGGTCGGCGCCGCACTCGGCAAAACCGGCCACCATGGCGGGATCGGGAGCGACGAAGACCGACACGCGGATGCCGCACTCGCGGAACCGCGCCACGATGTCGCGCAGGAACGCGCGGTTGCGGATCGTGTCCCATCCGGCGTTCGAGGTGATGGCGTCGGGCGCGTCGGGCACCAGCGTCACCTGCGCCGGCACCACCTCGCACACCAGGTCGGCGAACGACGGAACGGGGTTGCCCTCGACATTGAGTTCGGTGGCGAGCACGCGCTTGAGCGCGCGCACGTCGTCGTAGCGGATATGACGCGCATCGGGGCGCGGGTGCACCGTGATCCCCTCCGCGCCGAAGCGCTCGATGTCCGTGGCCGCGCGCACCACGTCGGGGAGGTTGCCTCCGCGCGAATTGCGTATCACGGCAATCTTATTGACATTAACACTTAACTTTGTCATAAAATCCTTATATTTGCGTTCCAAAGTTAGTTAATTTTTCGGAACTCCGCAGATGAAGATCCTACTTTTTTCGCGTCCGCACACGACACCCCCGACCGACGAGGTGCGCCGGATTTTCGACGCCGCACGGGCCCACGGGTTCGAGGTCGCGGTCAATCGGGAGTTCGCGCCCGAGGCGGAACGGATCACGGGACTCCGTTTCGCGGAGCGGCAGCTGTTCGGCGAACGCATCGGCGCCCAGCCCGAGGGCACCTTCATGATCTGCTACGGCGGCGACGGCACCCTGCTCGAAGGGGCGCGCCGGCTGCACGGCGCCGCAATCCCCGTCGCGGGGATCAACTCGGGTCGGCTGGGGTTCCTCACCGCCACACCGCCCGACGGCATCGGACAGCTGTTCGACGACCTGGCCGCGGGCCACGTGCGCACCGAGGAGCGCACGCTGCTCGAAGCCTCGGGCGGCTTCGCCGAGGCGCCCGACACGCCGCTGGCGCTGAACGAATTCGCCATCCAGCGCCACGGCGCGGGCATGATCTCGGTCGAAACCTACGTGGACGGCCAGATGGTGGCCACCTACCACGGCGACGGCGTGCTCGTCAGCACCCCCACCGGCTCCACGGCCTACTCGCTCAGCGCGGGCGGCCCCGTGGTCTCGCCGCGCTGCGCCTGCCTGATCCTCTCACCGCTGGCACCCCACAACCTGACCATGCGGCCCGTGGTGATTCCCGACACGTCGGAGGTCACGCTGCGCATCCGCGCCCGCCAGGCCGGCGCCTCCGTGACGCTCGACAACCGCATCTACGCCGCCGCAGACGGCGCCGAATTCACCGTGCGGCGCTCGGAGCGGCGCTTTTTTCTCGCTGTGCCGCACAATATCACGTTCTACGACACGTTACGCAATAAAATGATGTGGGGAATCGACATCCGTAGCTGAATTTTACCTATATTTGCACTTCAAACATGGACGAACGCAACCCCATACCGCGCCACGTGGCGATCATCATGGACGGCAACGGCCGCTGGGCCGAAATGCGCGGACTGCCGCGCCACGAGGGACACCTCCGGGGCGTGGAGTCGGTGCGCACGACGGTGCGCAGTGCGGTGCGGTGCGGCGTGCGGTGCCTTACGCTCTACGCCTTTTCGACCGAAAACTGGGGACGCCCCGCCGACGAGGTCGAGGGGCTCATGGAGCTGTTCTGCACGTGCGTGGCGGCCGAAACGCCCGAACTGCTCCGCCAGGGCGTGCGCATCCGCATGATCGGCGACCGCAGCCGCTTCTCGGAGAAGGTGCGGCGCCACCTCGAACAGGCCGAACGCGCGACGGAGGCCTGCGACCGGCTCACACTGGTGCTGGCGCTCGACTACTCGGCGCGCAGCGAACTGGTGCACGCCGCGCGCACGCTGGCGCGCCGCACCGCCGCAGGAGCTATCACGCCCGAAGCCATCGACGAACGCACGGTCGCCGAAGCCCTCTGGACCGCGGACATTCCCGATCCGGACCTCATCGTGCGCACGAGCGGCGAACAGCGGCTGAGCAACTTCCTGCTCTGGCAGGCGGCCTACGCGGAGCTGTGGTTCCCCGAGGTGCTGTGGCCCGATTTCGGCGAGGAGGAGTTCGACCGCGCACTGGCCGAATACGCCCGACGCGACCGCCGCTTCGGACGACTGAAATAACCGGGCGCCGCGCAGGCGCGCGGAGAACGGACCCGAGGCCCGCGTTTCCGACAGGCCGCGGACGGCACCGAACGACGCTCGGCCGCCGGCGCCGGACGGGAAACGAGGGAAAACAAGCAAACGAAAGAAAGAAGACTGTACTCAATGAATTATCCCGGTAAGACCCTCCTGACGGCGGCGCTGCTGCTGCTCGCCTCGGCAGGACGACTCTCCGCCCAGGAAACGGAGCCCGCCGACACGACGGAAACCGCGTATACCTTTTCCGAGGACGCCCCCATGCTCGACGGCACCGAGAAACGCCTCTACCGACTCCGCGACATCCGCATCCACGGCGTCCGCTACCTCAACAAGGA
>VSOO01000004.1 GCA_009774895.1 Alistipes sp.
CCGCGCCCGGGTACGATGCGGCGCCGTAGACCTCGGCCGGAGCGACGGTGCGCACGTGGACGGGAAGCGTGTCGGCGGCTTCGGCCGCGAAGAGGGGCGCGAGCGTGTCGGCCGCCGGCGTGCGAACGGAATCGGCGTCCGGCGCGGGGAGCGTGCGGACGAGCGTGTCGGCGGCGTCGTGCGCCGGCAGCAGGGCGGTGCGGCCGGCGTGCTGTGCGGTATCGGGCGTCTCCGTCATTCGAACAGGCGTTTGAGGGTGATGCGGATGGTGGTGCCGCGGCCGATCTCCGACTCCACCACGGCGATCTTGCCCTGGTGGTACTCCTCGATGATGCGGCGCGAGAGCGAGAGGCCGAGGCCCCAGCCGCGGGTTTTGGTGGTGAAGCCCGGTTCGAAGATGCGGTGCCAGTTGCTCTTCGGGATGCCCTTGCCCGTGTCTTTCACGTCCACGGTCACGTAGCGGTCGTCGGCGCCGATGCGCACCTCGATGGCGCCGTGGCCCTGGAGGGCGTCGAGCGAGTTCTTCATCAGGTTCTCGACCACCCATTCGAAGAGCGCCGTATTGATGCTGGCCTGCACGGGGGCGATGGCCAGACCGTTGTAGTCGAGCGTGACGTTGCGCGGGATGCGCTTGCGGAAGTACATCACCGATTCACCCACCGTTTCGTTGATGTTGGCCGGAGTGAGGGGCGTCTCGGAGCCGATCTTCGAGAAGCGGTCCACGATCTTCATCAGGTGGGCCAGGTCCTTGTTCATCTCCTCCACGGCCTCCTGATCGACGGGTTGCGACCGCAGGTACTCGATCCAGCCGAGCAGCGACGAGGTGGGCGTGCCCAGCTGGTGCGCGGTCTCCTTGGCCAGACCGATCCACACGCGGTTCTGCTCGTCGTGCTTCGACGAGCGGAAGGCCACGAAGCCCAGCAGGATGAAGGCCGTGATGACGGTGATCTGCACGTAGGGGAAGTAGTAGAGCGACTTGAGCAGCGCCGAGTGGCCGTAGAATATGATGTGGTAGTGCTTGGCCCACCAGAACTTGACCGGGATGGGCGTGTTCTCCTCCGAGAGGCGGTCGATGGCGCGCCGCAGCTTCTCGGGGTGGTCGATCACCTCCTCGGGTATGAGGTGGAAGTTGATTACTTCGAGGTTTTCGTCGGTGATGATGAACGGTATGTTGTTGCCGTTGCTCATGATGTCGGCGATGAGCGGGTCCTGCAAGAGGTCGCCGCTCACGTCGCGGTGCACGCGCTCCATGGCGTGGGCCCACAGCAGCACGTCGTGCTGCTCCTTCTGCTGGAGCTGGCGGGCCATGTTGTCGGTGAAGAGCAGCGACACCGCACCCAGCGCCACCCCCACGGCGATGATCGCCATGCGGTTGCGGAACGAGAACAGCGTGTGCATCCACCTCCTTTTCATCGTCGTCTACTCCTCCGTGTCCGTTTCGTCGTCGTGCCGCGCGGTGCGCACGGTGTCCTGAGTGTCGAGGATGCGCCGGTACTCCCCGGGGTTTTCGAGCACCTCCACCGCGCGCCGCACCTCCGCGTCGTCGTGCGTGATGTCGTATTCGATGACCCCCTCGGCGTAGTGGTGGCGGAGCACGATGTCGGCTTCGAGCAGCGAGCGGATTTCGCGCCGGTAGGTCTCCAGGTTGGACTCGGTGTCGTCGCGCAGCTGCGCTTCGAGCGCCTCGGCGGCCCGGTCGATCGCCTCGTGGCGCTCGTCGCCGGCGGCCTTGCGCAGCGCCTTCAGCGCCCGCCGCGTGGTCGATTCGTAGGGCACCTCCTTGTCGCTCATGAAACGCACGAAGTCCGCGTAGTCGGCGTCGGTCAGCGCGAAGGTGCGGACATCGACCCGGCGGTCGGGATGCAGCCGCATGAAGCGGTCGCCGTAATCCTCGATGAAGCCCAGGGCGTAGAGGGTCATGGCGAAGCGGCTGATGTATTCTGGTTCGGTGTGCAGGTCGGGCTCGATGCCGCCGCCGTCGTAGACCTTGCGGCCGCCCTGCGTGGCGTATTCGCGGATCAGCGAGTCGGGCACGCTCCGGGCGCCCTCCTCCCGGGCCCGGGAGTAGTCTACGGCCTGGATGCAGCGGCCCGAGGGGATGTAGTATTTGGCCGTGGTCAGCTTCAGGTAGGTGTTGTAGCCGAGCGGGCGGGTCGATTGCACGAGGCCCTTGCCGAAACTCCTCTGTCCGACGATCACCGCGCGGTCGAGGTCCTGGAGCGCGCCGGCCACGATCTCGGCGGCCGATGCGGTGTTGCCGTTCACCAGCACGGCGAGCGGCAGCTCGGGCAGGATCGGATCCGCGGCGGTGCGGAAACTCTTGTTGTCGGTGCGGCCGCGCGTGGTGACCACCTCCGTGCCCTTCGGAACGAACATCGACAGGATCTTCACGGCCTCCTGGAGGATGCCGCCGCCGTTGTTGCGGTAGTCGAGGATCAGCCCCCGCAGGTCGCCCTCCGCCGCGAGCCCCTCCACGGCGGCCCGAAGGTCGTCGTAGCACCCCTCGGTGAAGTCGCTGTGCTGCACGTAGCCGATGCCGTCGGCCACCCATCCGGCGTAGGGCACGCCCGGAATGGCGATGCGCTCGCGGCGCAGCGTCGCGGTATCGACCCTGCCGTCCAGCAGGTGCTCGACGACGAGTGTCACCTCGGTGCCCGGGTCGCCCTTCATGCGGCCGCTCGCCTCGGCCACGCTGAAGCCGCGGGCGTCGGCGCCGTCGATGGCCAGGATCTTGTCGCCGATGCGCAGCCCGGCCTTGTCGGCGGGCGAATTGCGGTAGGGGCGGGCGAAGACCACGTAGTCGCCCCGTTTTCGGATGAGCGAGCCCACGCCGCCGTACTTGCCGGTGGTGAGGATGTCGAAGTCGCCCATCTGCTCCTCGGACAGGTATTCGGTGTAGGGGTCGAGGCGGCGCACCATGCCTTCGGCGGCCCCCTCGATCAGCAGGTCGGGGTCCACCTCGTCCACGAAGCGGAGCGACAGCTCGCGCATCATATTGACTGCGATCTCCATGCTGCGGCCCAGACCGAAGTCGTTGGTGCGGGCGCAGAGGAGCGGAAGCGCCGCGCCCGCGAGCAACACGGGCAGCAGGCGGCGTATGATTCGTCTATTCATGATCGTTGGCGGTATTCGATTCCACGTGGGTGGTGATGCGGACCAGGACCCTGCGCGCGCCCTCCATTTCGAGGTCCGCGCCGTCGCGCCGCACGGTCACCGCGTCGTCGAAACGCAGGAGCAGCCGCTTCACGAAGCTCGCGGCGCGGTAGACGACGATGCCTTCCCGGGTGTCGTGCGGCACGTAGTCCGCCCGGCGGAAAGCCTCGTCGAGCCGTTCGCGGGGCATGCTTCCGGCACCCCGTATGCGCAGGGTCGCGAAACCCAGGCGGGGCCACAGCACCGAAAGCACCACGGCGACGACCACCAGCATCCGGCCGCGGGTCGTGTCCGTGAGGATGCGCAGCAGGTCGCCGGGCGTGCCGGCCGAGAGCCCCGAGATGCAGAGCAGGAAGGTCGCTCCTGCGACAAGAACGCAGAGCCCGAGGAAATATTTCGCGGCGCGAAGGATATGGATCTTTTTCATTGTGCGGATTCGTGTTTCGTTTTCCGGTTTTTCGTCCGGTTTTTCCGGTTTGCCGGGTTTGCGGCGGTCGTGCGCGTCGCTTCGTGCGGCGGCCGGCCCGGCAGCCGGTCGCATGCGGGGATCGGGGTTCGCCGTCCCATGCCCGGCCGGCTCGCTGTCGCGTGTCCCGTGTCAGCGGTCGGCGGGGCGCATGCGTGCGGCGATGGCGTCGGCCACCTCCTGCATGAGCCAGCGGGGGGTGGAGGTGGCGCCGCAGATACCCGCCGACTCGGCGCCGGCGAACCATGCGGGGTCGAGCTCCGAGGCCTCCTCCACGGTGTAGGTGCGCGGATTGGCCGCACGGCACACCTCGCAGAGGACTTTGCCGTTCGACGACTTGCGTCCGCAGACGAAGATCACCGTATCGAAGCGCCGGGCGAAGCGCGCGAGGTGCTGCTCGCGGTTCGAGACCTGGCGGCAGATCGTGTCCTCCACGGTGATCCGCGTCGGGTCTTCCGCGCGTCGGCGCATCTCGTCGGCCAGGTGTTCGAACAGCGCGATGCTCTGCGTGGTCTGCGAGAGGAAGTGCACGGGGCGTGCGAAGTCGAGCTGCGCGAGGTCGGCCTCGCACTCCACCACGACCGTCGGTTCGTCGCTCTGTCCCACCAGGCCGATCACCTCGGCATGGCTGCGCTTGCCCAGGATCGCCACCTGGCCGCCGACGGGCCCCATGGCGGCGTGCGCCCGTTTCACGCGCTGCTGGAGCCGCGCGACCGTGGGGCACGTGGCGTCGATCAGTTCGATGCCCAGTTCGCGGGCCCGGGCATAGGTGCCGGGGGGCTCGCCGTGGGCGCGGATGAAGAGCCGCTGGCCCCGCAGACGCTCCATGTCGTCGTGGGTGACGGTGCGGAGCCCGAGCCGTTCGAGGCGCTGGACCTCGATGCGGTTGTGCACGATGTCGCCCAGCGAGCAGACCGTGCCGCCGGCGGCCAGGGCGCGTTCGGCCTCGCCGATCGCCCGCACCACGCCGAAGCAGAAGCCCGATTTGTCGTCGATCTCGATGCGCATTGCCTGAGGGGTTATCGGGCCGCCGTCGCGCGGCGGTATTCGTTCATAAACCATTCCATTTGTTCGTCCACGCTCATGTGGCTGTTGTCCAGCTCGATGGCGTCGTCCGCGCGGCGCAGCGGCGACACGGCGCGGCTCATGTCGGCCCGGTCGCGCGAGCGGACGTTGCGTTCGATTTCGTCGAGCGACACGTCGTCGCCCTTGGCGCGCAGCTCGTCGTAGCGGCGGCGTGCGCGCACCGCGGGGTCGGCCGTCATGAAGATCTTCAGCTCGGCGTCGGGGAAGACCACCGTGCCGATGTCGCGGCCGTCCATCACCACGCCCCGCGTGCTGCCCGCGGCCTGCTGCATGGCCACCAGCTTGCGCCGCACCTCGGGGATGGCGCTCACGCGGCTCACGCATTCGCTCACCTCGATGGTGCGGATGCGCTCCTCGACCGGTGTGCCGTTCACGTAGATGTCGCTGGCGCCCCGCGCGGGGTTGAACCGGAACGAGATGTCGATGCGGTCCAGCAGCGCGACGACCTGCCGCTCATCGACCTCGCCCGAGCGGATGGCGCCGTGTTCGAGCGCGTAGAGCGTGACGGCGCGGTACATGGCGCCCGTGTCGATGAAGACGTAGCCCAGGCGCGCGGCGATCCGTTTGGCGAAGGTGCTCTTGCCGCACGACGAGAAACCGTCGATGGCTACGATGATCTTGTGTGTGTCAGTGTCCGACATTGGGAAAGATGGCGAAAAAGGTGGATAGAATCGTATAGATGCCCAGCAGGCCGATCAGCATGCCGGCCACGTGGTTGATCGTGAGCATGTGCCGCGGGCGGAACCGGCGGCGGAAGAGGTTCAGCACGAAGGCCAGCAGCGTCCACCATGCCGCGGCGCCGCAGAAGAAGCCCGCGATCACCAGCACGGCGCGCATGAAGCCTCCGAAGCCCGCCTCGGCGTCTCCCATGCCCGAGACCTTGAATACGGCGAAGAAGGCCAGGATGTAGGGGATGACCATGATGAAGTTGGCGATCGTGAGGCCGAAGATCGACACGAAGTCCTGCACGAGGCTCGTCTTGCCCGCCCGGTTGCGGCGGATCTGCGGCACGGGGTTCTGCGAGAAGATGTAGACCCCGACGATCACCACGAAGATGCCGCCCGCGACCCGCAGCAGCGTGTTGTACTGCTCGATGTGGCTCTGGAGCATCGAGTAGAAGAAGAGCGCGGCCATCGCCATGAAGGTGTCGGCGCAGGCTACGCCGAGTCCCGAGACGATGCCCGAGCGGCGGTTTTTCGAGAGCGTGCGCTGGATGCATAGCACCGCCACGGGGCCGACGGTGATCGACGCCGCCACGCCTACGCAGAGTCCCCGGAAGAGGACTTCGATGTATTCGAATCCCATGGTTTCGTCGGCATTGTGTTTTGAATGTGCAAAGATACGCATAAGCCGGGCGCAAAAGCAAATTTATTTGCTCTTTTGCCCGGACGGGAGTATCTAAAGACGAAGTCAAAGTTACGAAAAGTCGGGCACGCAAGCAAACGTGGTCCGGTGATGCCGGGGCGAAAGGTCCGGCCGGTCGCCCGGGCGACGAATTTTTCCGACGAAAACGACACTTCCGGTGCCGGTTCCGTCGCGCCGCCCTGCGTCCCGGAAACGAAAAATCCCCGCCGGAGCGGGGATTCGATTGTCGGAAAGCCGCCGGAAAACCTGCGGCCCGGAATCAGACGACGATGTTGATGATCTTGCCCGGCACGACGATCACCTTTTTCGGGGTCTTGCCGTCGAGCCACTTCTGTGCCTCGGGTTCGGCCACGACGGCCGCCTGCACCTCGGCCGGAGCGGCCGCGAGCGGATACTCCTTCTTGAAACGGAGCTTGCCGTTTACCGACACGGGGTATTCGAACGAGCTCTCGGCGAGGTATTTCTCGTCGCATGCGGGGTAGGGTGCGTCGCACACGGTCGTCGTGTGGCCCAGGCGGTGCCAGAGCTCCTCGGCGATGTGGGGCGCGAAAGGCGCGATGAGGATCGTGAGCGGTTCGAGCACCGCGCGTTTGTTGCATTCGCCCAGTTCGTTGAGGCAGATCATGAAGGCGGCGACCGAGGTGTTGAACGAGAAGTTCTCGATGTCCTCGTTCACCTTGCGGATGGTTTTGTGCAGCGTCTTGAGCTCCTTGTCCGTGGCGGGCTCGTCGCTCACGGCGAAAGCGCCTCCGCGGTCGAAGAAGCGGCTCCAGAAGCGGCGCAGGAACTTGTGTACGCCGTCGATGCCGTTCGTGTCCCACGGTTTCGACTGTTCGAGCGGTCCGAGGAACATTTCGTACATGCGGAGCGTGTCGGCGCCGTAGCGCTCGACGATCCGGTCGGGATTCACGACGTTGTACATCGACTTCGACATCTTCTCGATGGCCCAGCCGCAGACGTACTTGCCGTCTTCGAGTATGAACTCCGCGTCGCGGTATTCGGGCATCCAGTTGCGGAACGCCTCCAGGTCGAGCAGGTCGTTGCGCACGATGTTCACGTCCACGTGGATCTCCTGCGTCCGATACTGGTCCTTCAGTCCGAGCGACACGAACCGGTTGGTGCCCACCACGCGGTAGACGAAGTTCGAGCGGCCCTGGATCATGCCTTGGTTCACCAGCTTGCGGAACGGCTCCTCCTCGCAGACGTACCCCAGGTCGTAGAGGAACATGTTCCAGAAGCGCGAGTACATGAGGTGTCCCGTGGCGTGCTCGATGCCGCCCACGTAGAGGTCCACGCTGCGCCAGTAGGCGTCCGCCTCGGGGCCCACGAGGGCGCGGTCGTTGTGCGGGTCCATGTAGCGGAGGTAGTAGGCCGACGATCCGGCGAAGCCCGGCATGGTCGAGCGCTCGTAGGGGTAGCCCTCGGCCGTGTGCCAGGTGCTTACGCGGGCCAGGGGCGGCTCGCCCTCGGCCGTGGGGCCGAAGTCCTCGACGGGCGGCAGCTCCAGCGGCAGCCGCTCCTCGGGCAGGGGATGCGACGTGTCGTCGCGGTAGTAGACGGGGAACGGCTCGCCCCAGTAGCGCTGGCGCGAGAAGATGGCGTCGCGCAGGCGGTAGTTCACGAGGCGCTTGCCGAGGCCGCGGCGTTCCACCTCGTCGAACATCAGGGCGATGGCCTCCTTCACCTCTTTGCCGTCGAGGAAGCCGGAGTTGATGAGCTTGCCCGACTTGGCGTCGTACGACGCTTCGGTCAGGTCGCCGCCCTCGACCACGGGCACGATGTCGAGCCCGAAGTGGCGCGCGAAAGCGTAGTCGCGCGAGTCGTGCGCCGGCACGGCCATGATGGCGCCCGTGCCGTAGCCCGCCAGCACGTAGTCCGAGATGTAGATCGGAATGCGCTTGCCCGTGAAGGGGTTGATCGCGAACGAGCCCGTCGCCACGCCGCTCACGCGGCGCGTCTCGGCGATGCGTTCGCGCTCGGAGCGCTTCTTCGAACGTTCGACGTACTCCTCCACGGCGGCGCGCTGCGCCTCGGTCGTAAGATCGCCCGCCCATTCGTGTTCGGGCGCGATGACCATGAAGGTGACGCCGAAGATCGTGTCGGGGCGTGTGGTGAAGATTTCGAGTTTGCGGTCGCTGTCGGCGATGTCGAAGAAGACCTGGGCGCCCACCGAGCGGCCGATCCAGTTGCGCTGGATCTCCTTGAGCGACTCGCTCCATTCGAGGCGTTCGAGGCCGTCGAGCATGCGCTGGGCGTAGGCCGTGACGCGCAGCAGCCATTGCTTCATGCGCTTCTGCTCCACGGGGAAGCCGCCGCGCACCGACAGTCCGTCGCGCACCTCGTCGTTGGCCAGCACCGTGCCCAGCTGCGGGCACCAGTTCACCATCGTGTCGGCGCGGAACGCCAGGCGGTAGTTCTGGAGCACCTGCTCGCGGCGCTGCTCGTCCCAGCCGTTCCACTCGTCGGCCGTGAAATGCAGCTCGGTCGTGCAGGCGGCGTTCAGCCCCTCGTTGCCGCGGAGCGCGAAGGCCTCGACGAGTTCGGAGACGGGGCGCGCCTTCTGCGTGTCGTTGCAGTAGTAGTGGTCGTACATCTTCAGGAACGCCCACTGCGTCCATTTGTAGTAGGCCGGGTCGCACGTGCGCACCTCGCGGTCCCAGTCGAACGAGAAGCCGATCTTGTCGAGCTGCTCGCGGTAGCGGGCGATGTTGCGCTCGGTGGTCACGGCCGGGTGCTGGCCCGTCTGTATGGCGTACTGCTCGGCGGGCAGGCCGAAGGCGTCGAATCCCATCGGATGCAGCACGTTGAATCCCTTCTGCCGCTTGTATCGCGAGTAGATGTCCGAGGCGATGTAGCCCAGCGGATGACCCACGTGAAGGCCGGCGCCCGAGGGGTAGGGGAACATGTCGAGCACGTAGAATTTCGGACGCGCGGGGTCGATCTCCACCTTGTAGGTTTTCTCTTCCTGCCAGCGGCGCTGCCATCTGGCTTCCATTTCTCTGAAGTCGTATTCCATCGGATGTGTTTTTGTGCGGTACGGGATAGTTTTCCGACCGCAAATATACAAAAAAAGAGCGCCGTTCGCACCTCCGTCCCGGCCTCCGCCTCCCCGCGGCGCCGCCGGCGGCGCCCGTGCCGGGGCGGGGGTGCTCCGCCGGCCGCGGTCCGGGCGGTCCGATGGCGGGCATAACCTGCGTTCGATGAAAAGGTTTGCGGATTCGGCATATGTGATTGATTATGGTTTTGAAAAATCGATAGGAAAAACAAATGTAAGAGCGGCTAAAATGCTGAAAAAACGTGAAAAAGATGTGTCCGTATGTTGTATTTCCGAAAAAATTCGTATCTTTGCAGTCCATTTAGGACAATGGAAATAGATTTTAACTAACAATTAAGGACAAAAACCGAAAGAAATGCCAACTATTCAACAGTTAGTGAGAAACGGTCGTACGAGCCTGGTAGACAAGTCGAAGTCGCCGGCACTGGCCGCATGTCCGCAGCGCCGGGGCGTATGTACGCGCGTGTACACGACGACTCCCAAGAAGCCTAACTCGGCGATGCGTAAGGTAGCACGTGTGCGTTTGACCAACGGCAAGGAGGTGAACGCCTACATCCCGGGCGAAGGCCACAATCTGCAGGAGCACTCGATCGTGCTGGTGCGCGGCGGTCGTGTGAAGGACCTCCCCGGTGTGCGTTATCACCTGGTGCGCGGTGCGCTCGACTCCGCCGGTGTGGACGGACGCCGTCAGCGTCGCTCGAAGTACGGTGCGAAGCGCCCCAAGGCCGGCAAATAAACCACATTCAGATCGAAAAAAACATTTTTTAGCCAATAAACGATGAGAAAAGCTAAGCCTAAGAAGCGAATTCTACTTCCGGATCCGAAGTTCAACGATATCGAGGTAACCCGTTTCGTGAACAACCTCATGCTGGATGGTAAGAAGAGTATTGCCTATACCATTTTCTACGACTCGCTGGAGTTGGTAGGCAAGAAGATGAAGGATGCTGATAAATCTCCGCTGGAAATCTGGAAACAGGCCCTTGAGAATATCACACCCCAAGTCGAAGTGAAATCGAAACGAATCGGCGGTGCGACCTTCCAGGTTCCGATGGAGGTGCGGCCGGAACGCAAGATTTCTATTTCCATGAAGAACCTTGTCCTCTATTCGCGCAAGCGTGCCGGCAAAACGATGGCTGACAAACTCGCTGCCGAAATCGTCGATGCATACAACCAGCAGGGCGCAGCCTTCAAGCGCAAGGAGGAGATGCACCGCATGGCCGAGGCGAACAAGGCATTCGCACATTTCAGATTCTAACAGGAGACGTTACACATGGCAACAAGAGACTTACACTACACGCGTAATATCGGTATCATGGCCCATATCGATGCCGGTAAGACGACCACGTCGGAACGTATCCTTTTCTATACGGGCAAGACCCACAAGATCGGCGAGGTGCACGAGGGCGGCGCTACGATGGACTGGATGGTTCAGGAGCAGGAGCGCGGTATCACCATCACCTCGGCGGCTACCACCGCTTTCTGGCAGTACAAGGACAAGCAGTATCAGATCAACCTGATCGACACCCCGGGCCACGTGGACTTCACCGTGGAGGTGGAGCGTTCGCTGCGTGTGCTGGACGGTGCGATCGCCACGTTCTGTGCCGTAGGCGGCGTGGAGCCCCAGTCCGAGACCGTATGGCGCCAGGCCGACAAGTACAACGTTCCCCGCATCGGCTACGTCAATAAGATGGACCGCACGGGCGCCGACTTCTTCGCCGTATGCGCTCAGATCAAGAAGCACTTCGGCGCTACGGCGCTGCCGGTGGTGCTGCCGATCGGTGCCGAGGACAAGTTCGAGGGTCTGATCGACCTTATATATAATAACGCGATCTACTACTTCGACGACAAGTCCGTGCGCGACAACTTCGAGCTGCGCGAGATTCCGGAGTCGATGAAGGCCGAGGCCGCCGAGTGGCGCGGCAAGCTCATCGAGGAGGTGGCCGCCACCGACGATGCGCTGATGGAGAAGTTCTTCGAGGATCCCGAGTCGATCACGCCGGAGGAGCTGCTCGCAGCCATCCGCAAGGCCACGATCTCGATGCAGATCGTGCCGATGCTCTGCGGTTCGTCGTTCCACAACAAGGGCGTGCAGAAGCTGCTGGACTACACCATCGCGTTCCTGCCCTCGCCCATGGACGTTCCGGCCGTTACGGGTGTGAATCCCAAGACGGATCAGGAGGAGGTGCGTAAGTCGAGCGAGGACGAGCCCTTCTGCGGTCTGGCGTTCAAGATCGCTACCGACCCCTTCGTGGGCCGTCTGGCTTTCGTGCGCGTATATTCGGGCAAGCTCGATGCGGGTTCGTATGTGCTGAACGCACGCAGCGGCAAGCGCGAGCGCATCAGCCGCATCTACCAGATGCACGCCAACAAGCAGAATCCGATGGAGACCGTAGGTGCCGGCGACATTTGCGCGGCCGTAGGTTTCAAGGAGATTCACACGGGTGACACGCTCTGCGCCGAGGATCGTCCGATCGTGCTGGAGCAGATGACCTTCCCCGAGCCGGTGATCGGTCTGGCCGTTGAGCCCAAGACCCAGAAGGACCTCGACAAGCTCGGCATCGCACTCGCGAAGCTGGCCGAGGAGGACCCCACTTTCACCGTGCACACCGACGAGGATTCGGGCCAGACCGTCATCAGCGGTATGGGCGAGCTGCACCTCGACATCATCGTGGACCGTCTGCGTCGCGAGTTCGGCGTGGAGATCAACCAGGGCGCACCCCAGGTGAACTACAAGGAGGCCCTCACGCAGACCGTACAGCACCGCGAGGTGTTCAAGAAGCAGACCGGCGGTCGCGGTAAGTTCGCCGACATCATCTTCGAGATCGGTCCCGCCGAGGAAGGCAAGATGGGTCTTACGTTCGTCGATGAGGTCAAGGGCGGTAACATTCCCAAGGAGTTCATTCCTGCCGTGCAGAAGGGCTTCGAGTCGGCGATGGCGAACGGCGCACTGGCCGGTTACACCATGGACTCGATGAAGATCACCCTCAAGGACGGTTCGTTCCACCCCGTCGATTCCGACCAGCTGTCGTTCGAGATCGCGGCCCGCAACGGTTACCGCAATGCGGCTCCCAAGGCCGGTTCGGTCATCATGGAGCCCGTCATGGACGTGGAGGTCGTGACCCCCGAGGAGAACATGGGCGACATCATCGGCGACCTGAACAAGCGCCGCGGCCAGATCACCGGCATGGAGTCGAAAGGCACCGCACGCGTGGTCAAGGCAAAGGTGCCCCTGTCAGAGATGTTCGGCTACGTGACCGTACTGCGTACGATTTCGTCGGGCCGCGCTACCTCGTCGATGGAGTTCTCGCACTACGAGGAGGTGCCCGCTAACCTCGCCAAGGAGATTATCGAGAAGGCAAGTGGTAAACGCAAGGAATTAGAATAGAAAAATCATATGAGCCAGAAAATCAGAATCAAATTGAAGTCGTTCGATCATAATCTCGTCGATAAGTCGGCCGAGAAGATCGTGAAGACCGTCAAGAGTACGGGTGCCGTGGTAAGCGGCCCCGTGCCCCTGCCCACGCACAAGCAGATCTTTACCGTGAACCGCTCGACCTTCGTGAACAAGAAGGCGCGCGAGCAGTTCCAGCTCTGCACGTTCAAGCGCATCCTCGACATCTATTCATCGACGCCCAAGACCATCGACGCGCTGATGAAACTCGAACTTCCCTCGGGTGTCGAGGTCGAGATCAAAGTCTGATCCGCGGCAGGAAACCCGAAGAAGATCACTTATTATAACAAACACGAAATTTGACACGAAATGTCAGGACTTATTGGAAAGAAAATCGGAATGACTTCCGTTTACAGTGCCGAGGGTAAGAACATACCATGCACTGTCATTGAGGCTGGTCCGTGTGTAGTTACGCAAATCAAGACCGTGGAGAAGGATGCTTACGAAGCGGTACAGATTGCCTATGACGACAAGAGTGAAAAGCACACCAGCAACAGTTTGTTAGGTCACTTCAAGAAGGCAGGCACCACGCCCAAGCGCAAGCTGGCGGAGTTCAAGGGCATGCCCGAAGTGAATCTCGGCGACACGCTCACCGTAGACCTCTTCACGGAGAACGACTGGGTGGACGTGACCGGCATCTCGAAAGGCAAGGGCTTCCAGGGTGTCGTGAAGCGTCACGGCTTCGGCGGCGTCGGCGGCCAGACCCACGGTCAGCACAACCGTCAGCGCAAGCCCGGTTCGCTCGGTGCGTCGTCGTATCCGTCGCGCGTATTCCCCGGCAAGCGTCTTCCGGGCCAGATGGGCGGCGAGCAGGTGAAGGTTCTGAACCTGAAAGTTTTGAAGGTTATTCCCGAAAGCAATCTGATCCTTGTGAAAGGCTCGATTCCCGGGGCAAAAGGTGCTTATTTAACAATTGAGAAGTAGTCATGGAATTAGCTGTTTTTAACACACAAGGAAAAGAGACCGGTCGTAAGGTAGTTCTTTCGGACGCAGTCTTCGGCGTGGAGGCTAATGACCACGCTATCTATCTCGACGTGAAGCAGTACCTGGCCGATCAGCGTCAGGGTACCCACAAGGCCAAGCAGCGCAACGAGGTTGCAGGTTCGACCCGCAAGCTCAAGCGTCAGAAGGGTACGGGCGGTGCTCGTGCGGGCAGCATCAAGTCGCCCCTGTTCCCGGGCGGCGGCCGCATCTTCGGTCCCGTGCCCCGCGATTACAGCTTCAAGCTCAACAAGAAGCTCAAGCAGCTGGCTCGCCGCAGCGCACTGACCTACAAGGCTCAGGCCGGTGCTATCAGCGTGGTGGAGCTGCTGTCGCTCGAGGCACCCAAGACCAAGGCCGTGGTGGCCATGGCCGAGGCGCTGAAGGTTTCGGACAAGAAGGTGCTGCTCGTGCTGCCCGAAGGCAATGCGAACCTCCAGCTTTCGTGCCGCAACCTGCCCTATGTGAAGCCGGTGCTGGCTCAGAATCTCTGCACTTACGACGTGATGAACGCTTCGGCGATCGTGATGGTCGAGGGCGCCGAGAATGTTTTGAACACCATGTTAGCTTAAAATACGCAGTACAAGATGGAAATTATTATTAAGCCGGTTTTGACCGAGAAAATGACGATTCAGGGCGATAAGTTGAATCGCTACGGTTTTATCGTGGACGTGAAAGCTAACAAGCTCCAGATCCGGAACGCCGTGGAGCAGATGTACAACGTTGTCGTGACCGACGTGAACACGGCGAACTACATGGGCAAACTCAAGAGCCGCTACACCAAGGCCGGACTGCTTGAGGGCCGCACCAACAACTTCAAGAAGGCGATCGTCACCTTGAAGGAAGGAGACAAGATAGATTTTTACAGTAATATCTAACGAAGATGGCAGTAAGAAAGTTTAAACCTGTAACTGCAGGTACGAGACATAAGATTATCGGTACGTTCGAGGAGATCACCAAGAGCACTCCCGAGAAGTCGTTGCTCGCTCCCAAAAAGAGCACGGGCGGCCGCAACAATACCGGTAAGATGACGATGCGTTACATCGGCGGCGGTCACAAGCAGATGTACCGTATGATCGACTTCCGACGTTCGAAGGACGGCATCGCCGCCACTGTGAAATCTATCGAGTACGATCCCAATCGTACCGCACGTATTGCACTCCTGGTTTATGCCGACGGCGTGAAGAGCTACATCATCGCACCGAACGGCCTCCAGGTGGGTCAGACCGTAATGAGCGGCACCGGTGTCGCTCCCGAGGTGGGCAACACGCTCTTCCTGAGCGAGATTCCGCTGGGTACGGTGATCCACAACATCGAACTCTACCCGGGCCAGGGCGCCGCGATGGCGCGTTCGGCCGGCTCGTATGCTCAGCTTCTGGCGCGTGAGGGCAAATTCGCCATCATCAAGCTGCCTTCAGGCGAGACTCGTATGGTACTCGTAACTTGCCGCGCCACGGTAGGTGTGGTTTCGAACATCGACCACAACCTCGAAAGCGCCGGTAAAGCCGGCCGCGAGCGCTGGCTCGGTCGTCGTCCCCGCAACCGCGGCGTAGTGATGAACCCGGTGGATCACCCGATGGGTGGTGGCGAAGGCCGTGCTTCCGGTGGTCATCCCCGTTCGCGCAAGGGTCTGCTTGCCAAGGGTTACAAGACGCGTAATCCGAAGAAGACGACCTCGAAGTTTATTATTTCCCGTAAGAAAAAATAATTAAAAGAGTACATAATGAGCCGTTCATTAAAAAAAGGACCATTCATTGATCCCAAGCTGGAGGCGAAAGTCGTAGCACAGGCCGAGAGCAACAAGAAATCGGTCATCAAGACGTGGTCGCGAGCAAGTATGATTTCGCCTGATTTCGTAGGTCAGACGATCGCTGTTCACAACGGAAACAAGTTTATTCCGGTGTACGTAACTGAGAATATGGTAGGTCACAAACTCGGCGAGTTCGCACCCACCCGTACATTCCGTGGTCACAGTGGTAACAAGAAAAAATAGGTAGAAAATGGGTGCAAGAAAAGCAATAAGAGCCGAGAAACTGAAGGCTGAGAAGAAGCAGAAGGCAATCGCCATCATGCGCGACTGCCCCACCTCGCCCCGCAAGATGCGCCTGGTGGCCGACATCATCCGCGGTGTGGAGATCAACAAGGCGCTGGGTATCCTCCGTTATTCGAAGAAGGAGGCGTCGATCCGCATGGAGAAACTGCTCCGTTCGGCGATCGCCAACTGGGAGGCCAAGCACGAGACCGAACGTCTGGAGGACACGATGCTCTGCGTCAAGGAGGTGTTCGTGGACGGCGGCCGCATGCTCAAGCGCATTCAGGCTGCGCCGCAGGGCCGTGCGCACCGCATTCGGAAGCGTTCGAACCACGTGACGATCGTAGTAGACAAAATGGTAACCGAAGAAAAGAAGTAATCAAATGGGACAGAAAGTAAATCCGATAGCAAATCGTCTTGGCATCATCCGCGGTTGGGATTCCAACTGGTACGGCGGCAAGGATTTTTCCGACAAGCTGGTCGAGGACGCCAAGATTCGTAAGTATCTGAATGTCCGTTTGGCCAAGGCGAGCATCTCGAAGATCATCATCGAGCGCACGCTCAAGTTGGTGACCGTTACCATTTCGACGGCCCGTCCGGGCATCATCATCGGCAAGGGCGGCCAGGAGGTGGACAAACTCAAGGAGGAGCTGAAGAAGCTCACCGGCAAGGAGGTTCAGATCAACATCTTCGAGGTGAAGCGTCCCGAAGTCGATGCCGTGATCGTGGGTCAGAACATCGCCCGCCAGCTCGAGGGCCGCGTGTCGTTCCGCCGCGCCGTGAAGACGTCGGTGGCATCGACGATGCGCATGGGTGCCGAGGGCATCAAGATCCAGGTGTCGGGTCGCGTGGGCGGCGCCGAGATGGCGCGCAGCGAAACGGTCAAGGAGGGTCGTATTCCGCTGCATACGTTCCGTGCGGACGTAGACTACTGCCTGACGGAGGCGCTCACGAAGGTGGGTATTCTCGGTGTGAAGGTGTGGATCTGCCACGGTACGGTATACGGCAAGCGCGACCTGTTCGAAATCGCAGGCGCTTCGGCGCAGGCTCCCTCGGGACAGCGCGACGACCGTCGTCCGCGCGGTGACCGTCGCGGCCCCAAACGTCGCAGCAATAACAAGTAAGTGTAGGACCTTTTAAAGCAAAACGAAAATGTTACAGCCAAAAAAGACCAAATTTAGAAGAATGCAGAAGGGCCGTATGAAAGGTTTAGCTCAGAGAGGTAACCAGCTTGCATACGGATCGTTCGCAATCAAAGCACTTGAGTCTTCCTGGATCACCGGTCGTCAGATCGAGGCTGCGCGTCAGGCGATCACGCGTTACATGAAGCGCGAGGGTCAGCTCTGGATCCGCATCTTCCCCGATAAACCGATCACGAAGAAGCCCGCCGAGGTGCGTATGGGTAAGGGTAAGGGTAATCCGGAAGGATTCGTGGCCCCCGTTACTCCCGGCCGCATTCTGTTCGAGGCAGAGGGTGTGCCCCTGGCAATCGCTCAGGAAGCATTGCGTCTGGGTGCGCAGAAGCTGCCCATTACGACCAAGTTTATTGTACGACGTGACTACGTCGAAACTTCAATCTAAGAAGAACGCAAGATGAAAAGTGCAGAAATCAAGGATATGCCGTTGAAGGACCTGCAGGAGCGCATCGAGAGCGAAAAGGCGCAGCTCGCGCAGCTGAAGGTGCAGCACGCGGTGTCCCCCATCGAGAATCCTTCCGTAATCAAAAAGAGCCGCAGAGACATAGCACGCATGCTGACAATCCTGCGTCAGAGAAACCCTAAATGTTAATTACCACTATGGAAAGAAATCTTAGAAAAGAGCGTATTGGGGTGGTTGTCAGCAACAAAATGGAGAAAACCATCGTGGTTGCAGTGGCCCGCAAGGTAAAGCATCCGATCTATGGCAAGTTCGTGAACAAGACCACGAAGTTCGTGGCCGAGTGTCTGGACGAGAGCTGCAAGGAGGGTGATACCGTGCGTATCATGGAGACCCGCCCGCTGAGCAAAACGAAGCGTTGGAGATTAGTACAAATCATTGAAAGAGCGAAGTAGTTATGATACAGCAAGAAAGTAGACTTGTAGTGGCCGACAACAGCGGTGCGAAGGAGGTGCTTTGCATTCGTGTGCTCGGCGGCACGAAGCGTCGCTATGCTTCGATCGGCGACAAGATCGTGGTGGCCGTCAAGAGCGCTTCCCCTTCGGGTGACGTGAAGAAGGGCGCCGTGTCGAAAGCGGTCGTTGTCCGGACGACGAAGGAAATCCGGCGTGCCAACGGTTCGTACATTCGTTTCGACGACAACGCCGTGGTACTCCTTAACAACCAGGGTGAGATGCGCGGTACTCGTATCTTCGGTCCCGTAGCCCGCGAGCTGCGCGACCAGTATATGAAGATCATCTCGCTTGCACCCGAAGTATTGTAAATCAAAAACACATTTCGGATATGTCAGTGAAATTACATATTAAGAAAGGGGATATGGTTTACGTCATCGCGGGCGACAACAAGGGCCAGCAGGGCAAAGTCCTGCGTGTGGATGCTCAGAAGCAGCGCGCAATCGTCGAGGGCGTAAACATCTGCAAGAAGGCTACGAAGCCCAATGCGCAGAATCCCCAGGGCGGCATCGTCGAGAAAGAGGCGCCCATCCACATCTCCAACTTGCAGGTCCTCGACCCCAAGAGCGGCAAGCCCACGCGCATCGGCCGCAAGGAGAATGCAGAAGGTAAATTAGTTCGTTACGCTAAAAAGTCAGGGGAGGAGATCAAATAATGGCATACGTACCTACACTCAAGACACAGTATAAGGAGCAGATCATTGCCACCCTTATGAAGGAGTTCGGTTACTCGAGCGTCATGCAGTGCCCGAAACTCGAAAAGATTGTCATCAATCAGGGTATGGGTCAGGCCGTTGCCGACAAGAAGCTGATCGACGTGGCCCAGGAGGAGCTGACGAAGATCACCGGACAGAAGGCCGTGCAGACCCGTTCGCGCAAGGACATCTCGAACTTCAAGCTGCGTAAGGGCATGCCCATCGGCGTGCGCGTGACGCTGCGCGATACGAAGATGTACGAGTTCCTGGAGCGTCTGATCGCCGTGGCGCTGCCGCGCATCCGCGACTTCAAGGGCATCAACGAGAAGTTCGACGGCCAGGGCAACTACACGCTGGGCATCACCGAGCAGATCATCTTCCCGGAGATCGACATCGACAAGATCACGAAGATCTTCGGCATGGAGATCACGTTCGTCACGACGGCCAAAACCGACGAGGAGGCTTATGCGCTCCTGCGTGAGTTCGGTCTTCCTTTCAAGAATGCTAAAAAGAACTAAGCGATGGCAAAAGAGTCAATGAAAGCACGCGAGGTGAAGCGTGAAAAGCTCGCGAACCGTTATGCGCACAAGCGCGAGGAGATCGCTGCGAAGCTCAAGAGCGGTGAGATCGACCACGAGGAGGCATGGATCGCCCTGTCGAAACTGCCCCGCAACTCGAATCCCATCCGCCAGCACAACCGCTGCAAGCTGACGGGTCGTCCGAAGGGCTACATGCGTCTGTTCGGCATCAGCCGTATCCAGTTCCGCGAGATGGCCTCGAAGGGTCTGATCCCCGGCGTGAAGAAAGCAAGCTGGTAGATCGCTATCGGACCGACATGCCCCGAACGGGCGCGTGTCGGTCTTTTTTCGACGTTTTCGAAGAACCCGTCACGGGGCCGGGGCAGTTCAGGCTGCGGGCGAGGTGAGAAAACAACGGCGCAGGCCGGCGTTTGCGTCCGACCGGGGGCAGAGCAAAAGCTGTTCGGGCTCCGGTCGATGTGAACAATAGGGGCGAAGCCGGTGTTTTCGTCAGGCCGGGTGCAGGGTTGAAACTGTTTTCGCACGAGGTGAGAAAACAACGGCGTGAACCGGTGTTTTCGTCGGGCCGGGTGCAGGTTCGATGCTGTGTTTGTCGGGCCGGGTGCTGTGCATGGCCGACGGCCTTGTGCGGGTGAGAAAATGTCGGTAAGGAAGTAAACGAAGGTTCTGCTTCGAGGGTGCATGAGCCCGTGTGCGACGTCCGAGGACGGTCGTGCGGAGAAGCCGAGCCCGATACGGGTGCGATGCCGATTACCGAAGTCGCAATGTCGGGGAAAGTGCCGCCGCAAGCGGTAACTTCCCGGCGGCGTGGCCTCGGGAAAAGCGGAGCGCTGACTGCAAAGTTCCCGGATCGGAAGATGCGGAGGCGGACGGAGTGCCGGAAGGCGCGACGTCGGTCCCCGGTCGGAACGGACGGTGCCGCATGCCTTTCGGGCGCGGCGGCCGGACGTACGGCGGCATCCTCGGAGTCCGTCCGGCGGATTTGCAGGGATTGTGTCGGCTGCTTGAGGTATGCTGGCATTATCCGTTTCCGGGAGGAGCGCAAAAAAGAGCCGAAAAACGGGGTAACCTTATGGTTTATCGGAAAATAATGCGTATATTTGCGCGCTTGTGCGGGTCACGTACCTGCGTTCGTGCGAGGCATATGTTGGCGCGAACGACCGGAATGTGCGGCGCAATGCACTGTGAAACAGGAATAAAGAAACTTTTACAACTTTAATTTTTAACTTTTAATTCATTATGACAGATCCTATTTCGGATTTTCTGACCAGAATTAGAAACGCGGTGAAAGCCAACCACAAGGTGGTTGAAGCTCCCGGTTCAAAAATTAAGCAGGAGATCACCAAGATCCTCTACGAGCAGGGTTACATCCTCGCCTACAAGTTCGATGCCGACGAGAAGGGCCATCCGACCATCAAGATCGCTCTGAAGTGGGACGCGGCAACTAAGACCAACGCCATCAAGGGCCTGAAGCGCGTGAGCCGTCCGGGTCTGCGCCAGTACGCTTCGGTCGCCGACATGCCCCGCGTGCTGAACGGTCTGGGTATCGCCATCCTCTCGACCTCGAAAGGCATCATGACCGACGCCAAGGCCCGTCGTGAGAACGTGGGCGGCGAGGTGCTGTGCTACATTTACTAACGCAATCCTAAAAAACTCAACGCAATGTCAAGAATTGGTAAATTACCTGTAAACCTGCCCGCCGGCGTTACCGTCACGGTAGCTCCCGACAACGTGGTTAGCGTGAAAGGGCCACTTGGGACACTGAGCCTCAAAGTAGACTCGGACATCAAAGTCGAGGTAGGCACCCACACCGACGCGCACACCGGCAACGAAATTCCCGCCGTGATCGTTACGCGTCCGACGAACCAGCCCCGCCACCGTTCGCTGCACGGTCTGTACCGTGCGCTGATCAACAACATGGTGGTCGGCGTGTCGAAGGGTTATGAGATCAAGCAGGAGCTCGTGGGCGTAGGTTTCAAAGCCGAAGTCAAGGGCAACATCCTGGAGATGAGCCTCGGTTACTCGCACGATACGTATCTGATGCTGCCCGCGGAGGTTACCGCTACGGCCGTGACGGAGAAAAAGGGCAACCCCATCGTCACGCTGAAGAGCATCGACAAGCAGCTCATCGGCCAGGTGGCCGCCAAGATCCGTTCGCTGCGCAAGCCGGAGCCGTACAAGGGCAAGGGTATCAAGTTCGTAGGCGAGCAGATCCGTCGCAAGGCAGGTAAATCAGCAGGTGCTAAATAGTAAATAGTCAAGCGTTATGTCATTGAATAAAATAGAGAGAAGAGAGAGGATCAAGATGCGTATCCGCAAGATCGTGAGCGGTACGACGGAGCGTCCTCGCATGACTGTATTCCGTAGCAACAAGCAGATCTACGTACAGTTTATCGACGACCTGACCGGTGTGACGATGGCCGCCGCATCTTCCCTGGACAAGGAGGTTGCCGAAGCAGCCGCAGGCAAGAACAAGTGCGATGTGGCCGCCCTGGTGGGCAAGCTGGCCGCCGAGCGCGCCGCAGCGAAGGGTATCTCGGTCGTGTCGTTCGACCGCAACGGTTACCTTTATCACGGAAGAGTTAAACAGTTGGCCGACGCCGCGCGTGAGGGCGGTCTTAAATTCTAAGCGCTATGTCTAATACGAACATAAAGAAAGTACGCACAAGCGACCTGGAGCTCAAGGACAGACTCGTGAGCATTCAGCGTGTTACCAAGGTAACCAAGGGCGGTCGCACATTCAGCTTCTCGGCGATCGTCGTCGTGGGTAACGAGAACGGCGTGGTAGGCTACGGCCTGGGCAAGGCCTCGGAGGTTACCTCGGCCATCGCCAAGGGCGTGGAGGATGCCAAGAAGAACCTGGTGAAGATTCCGGTAATCAACGGTACGATTCCCCATAAGCAGGAGTTCCGCTACGACGGTTCGCTCGTCATGATCCGCCCGGCAGCTCCCGGTACGGGTATCATCGCCGGCGGTGCCATGCGTGCCGTGCTGGAGTCGGTGGGCGTGAAGAACGTGCTTGCCAAGAGCAAGGGCTCGTCGAACCCGCACAACCTGGTGAAGGCTACGATCGGCGCTCTGTGCGAGCTGCGCGACGCTTACAGCGTGGCACGCCTGCGCGGAATCCCGATGTCTCAGGTGTTTAACGGTTAATTCTTTGAAAGACCACTATGGCAAGATTGAAGATCACTCAGATTAAAAGCCGCATCGGCGCGACGGAGCGTCAGTGCCGCAACCTCGACGCACTGGGTCTGAAGAAGATCAACGCGAGCGTCGAGCACGACGACTCGGTCATCATCAAAGGTATGATCGCGCGCGTGAAGCACCTCGTGAAGGTCGAAGAGGTAAAATAAAGTCAAACACATCAAAGCAGTAAACGATGGAACTCAATAATCTCAAACCCGCTCAGGGTGCCACGCACCACGACAAGCGTATCGGCCGAGGCGCCGGTTCGGGCCACGGCGGCTACGCCACCCGCGGTAACAAGGGTGCTCAGTCGCGTTCGGGCTACTCGCGCAAGTTAGGTTTCGAAGGCGGTCAGATGCCGTTGCAGCGCCGCGTGCCGAAGTTCGGTTTCACGAACCTCAAGCGCGTGGAGTTCAAGGCAATCAACCTCTCGACGCTGGAAGAGTTGGCTGCGAAGAAGTCGCTTTCCGAGGTTACGTTCGAGACGCTCGTCTCGGCCGGCTTCGTCTCGTCGAAAGACAAGGTGAAGATCCTCGGCAACGGTGCGCTTACGCGGGCGCTGGCCGTGAAGGCCCATGCGTTCTCGAAGAGCGCCGAGGCTGCCATTACGGCCGCCGGCGGCAGCGTGGAGAAACTCTAAGAATCCTAAGCGTCAAAAATTATGAATCAGTATCTTGTTGTTGGCATCGTCTTTTTGGTGATTGTCGCTCTTTTGGCGGCCAACAAAAAATTGGTTGAAACGCTCAAGAACATCTATAAGATCGAGGAGCTCCGCAAGCGTGTGATCTACACGATCGGACTGCTGCTGGTCTATCGTCTGGGCAGTTTCATTGTGATTCCGGGCATCAACCCCAACGCCCTGGGCGAGGGGTCGGCGCTTGCCAGCCAGTTGGAGGGCAACGGACTTCTGGGTCTGTTGAACGTCTTCTCGGGCGGTGCATTTGGCAACGCGGCGATTTTCGCACTCGGAGTCATGCCGTACATCACGGCCTCGATCATCATCCAGCTTGCCGGTATGATGATTCCTGCGGTCCAGAAGCTGCAGAAAGAGGGTGAGAGCGGCCGCCGCAAGATGAATCAGTGGACGCGTCTGCTGACCATCATCGTGCTGGTGATCCAGGGCCCCGCGTACATCGCGAACCTCTATCACCAGGTGCCCGGTGCATTCGTCTACGGCAACTCGTTCGGGTTCATCGCCTATGCGACCACGATCCTCATCGCCGGCACCATGTTCATCATGTGGCTGGGCGAGAAGATCACCGACAAGGGTATCGGCAACGGTATTTCGCTGATTATCATGATCGGTATCGTGGCCCGTCTGCCCCACGCGCTGTTGGCCGAGGTCAATGCGCGTTTCCAGACGGCGAGCGGTAGCGCCATCATGCTGATCCTCGAACTGGCGCTGCTGTTCCTGGTCTTCATGGCGACCATAGCCCTGGTGCAGGCTGTCCGCAAGGTGCCTGTGCAGTATGCCAAGCGGATTGTCGGCAATAAGCAGTACGGCGGTGTGCGTCAGTACATCCCGCTGAAGATGAATGCCGCGAACGTGATGCCCAT